>CAZKDU010000358.1:0-2104 GCA_964551485.1 uncultured Burkholderiaceae bacterium | reverse complement strand
GTCCTTGCCGTGCATGATGACGTTGCCGGCGCGGATTTCTTGAGCGATTTTCATGACTGGGTCTAGGGCGAAGATAGGCCGCGGCTGCGGCGAAGGCGCGCATGGGGCCGGCTCGTCCCGAGCCAGCGGCGCAAAGCCTTGAATTTTAACGTTTTTCCGAGACAAAGCGCAGCAACTGCACGAGCAGCTCGTCCTGCGCCAGCAGCCGTTGGCGCGCCGCTTGCGCTGCCTGGCCCCAGCCGGCCAGGTCGGGCGCGGGCAGGTCGGTGGGGCCGGGCTCGGCCTCGGGCAGCCCGTTCCAGCACCGGTGGAAGCGCGCCAGGTCGGGCGGCGGCTGCAGCCAGTCCAGGAAGGCCTGGAGCTTGGCGTGGTGGGCCTGGTCGTCCTGCGGGTAGAGCTGCCAGACGAAGGGTCGGGCCGCCCACAGGGCCTGCACCAGCGAGTCTTCTCCGCGCACGAAATTCAGGTCGCAGACCCGCAGCAGCTGGTCGAACTCCCCCTGCGGCAAGGTGGGAAGGTATGAAATCGATAGCAGACTTTCCTTGCCTGGCAAGGGCTGATGGTCACTTTGATCGTTGGCCCAGGCCTGCACGGCGGCGCTGGCGCGCCCGGCCGTGACCAGCAGCCGCGTCGGTTCCCGGCCCAGCCCCGCCAGTGCCTCGCCCAGGGCCAGGGGCTCGTAGCAGAACAGCGACACCAGGCGCTCGCCGCCCCAGGGGATGCCGTGGCGTGCCAGCCAGGCCTGGCGCTCGGCCGGACCGGGCATGGGTGCGCCGGCCCAGGGCGGGCGCGGCAGGCCGCCGGTGCCGGCCGTGAAGCCGGGGTAGAAAAAGTGCTTGGTCAGGCCTGCGCCGGGGCCGCTGAACACCGGCGAGGGCAGGCCGTGGCAGCGTGTCACATACGGCTCGGCCGACAGGTACTCGAGGTTGATCCAGACCGGAGCCGGCCCACTCGCCTCGGCCCCGGCGTCCCCCAAGCTCACGCCGGCTCGCCGGGCGCGCTGCCGGGCGATGAACTCGGGGGGCATCTCGCAACCGAAGGCCTCGACCCAGACCGCGCTGTGGTCCAGGCTGTCCAGCAGGGCCGGGGCCAGCGGCGTGGTCCAGTGCAGCAGGCGCAGACCGGGCGGGCGCTCGGCCTCGGGCGCCATCCAGGCCAGGGCGTCGGGCTGGTCCACCCACAGGCGCACCTGCTGGCCGCGCTCGGCCAGGCGCGCGGCCAGGCGCCAGCAGACACCGAGGTCGCCCAGGTTGTCGATGAGCCGGCAGAAAATGTCCCAACGCATGGGCGGCGATTGTCCAGGGTTTGCGGGGTGTGGCCGGTGGCCGCATGCCCAGGCCTTGAGCCGCGACAATATGGCCCATGTCCGACGCACCCGACAGGTCCGAAGCGCCCGCAGTCCAGCCCGAAGCGCTGCTGCGCGAGGTGGCGGCCCTGCCCGCGCTGCCCGGGGTGTACCGTTACTTCGACGCCGACGGCGCTGTGCTCTACGTGGGCAAGGCGCGCAACCTCAAGAAGCGTGTCAGCAGCTACTTCCAGAAGAACCATGGCGGCACCCGCATCGGCCACATGGTGGGCAAGATCGTGCGCATGGAAACCACGGTGGTGCGCTCCGAGGCCGAGGCGCTGCTGCTCGAGAACAATCTCATCAAGTCGCTGAACCCCAGGTACAACATCCTGTTCCGCGACGACAAGAGCTACCCTTACCTGAAGATCACCGCGGCCCAGCCCGCAGGTGGGGCCACGCCTCAAGCCGCCCAGGCCACGGCGTTTGCGCGCATGGCCTACTACCGCGGTGCGGTCGAGAAGAAGCACCACTACTTCGGGCCGTTCCCCAGCGCCTGGGCGGTCAAGGAGACCATCCAGCTGCTGCAGATGAATTCGCTCGAACTGGAGCATATGCTCGAATCCGAGATGCTGGAGAATCCCTTCCTCGAAAAAGCCGAGGAGGGCGCCGAGGATGAAGCCCCGCTTGCGGAGCCGCCCGGGGATCCCGGCGAGGCGGCGGCGGCGGAGACCGCCGCGGAGCCCGAGTCGGCGATCGGGGAGGCGGAGAGGGACCGGGAGTCCGATCCCGCGCCCACGCCCACGGAGGCGTCGGCCC
>CAZKDU010000357.1:0-2110 GCA_964551485.1 uncultured Burkholderiaceae bacterium | reverse complement strand
GCCCGCTGACCTCGATGGAAGAGATGACGCGCTGCATCCACTGCACGCGCTGCGTGCGCTTCGGCCAGGAGCTCGCCGGGGTGATGGAACTCGGCATGATCCACCGCGGCGAGCACGCCGAGATCACCACCGTGGCCGGCGAGACGGTGGACTCCGAGCTGTCGGGCAACATGATCGACATCTGCCCGGTCGGTGCGCTGACCAGCAAGCCGTTCCGCTACAGTGCCCGCACCTGGGAGCTGAGCCGCCGCAAGTCGGTCAGCCCGCACGACTCGACCGGGGCCAACCTGATCGTCCAAGTGAAGAACCACAAGGTCATGCGTGTGGTGCCGTTCGAGAACGAGGCCGTCAACGAGTGCTGGATCGCCGATCGCGACCGCTTCTCCTACGAGGCCCTGAACGGTCCCGACCGCCTGACCGCACCCATGCTCAAGCAGGGCGGCGAGTGGGTCACGGTCGACTGGACCACGGCGCTCGAGTACGTGGCCACGGGCCTCAAGCAGATCCAGGCTGACCATGGGGCAGCCAGCCTCGGTGCCCTGGTCAGCCCGCACAGCACCGTGGAAGAGCTGTACCTGGCCGGCGCCCTGGTGCGCGGCCTGGGCAGCGACAACATCGACCACCGGCTGCGCCACGCCGAGTTCGGCCGTGCCGAAGGCGTGCGCTGGCTCGGCACCTCGATCGCCTCGCTGTCGCAGTTGCAGCGCGTGCTGGTCTTGGGGTCCAACCTGCGCAAGGACCACCCGCTGTTCGCCCAGCGCATCCGCCAGGCCGCCAAGCGCGGTGCCGTGGTGTCGGCCATCCTGGCCGAGGCCCAGGACTGGGCGCTGCCCGTGACCCACACTGTGCTGTCGCCGGCGTCCGGCTGGGCTCAGGCACTGGCCGACGTGGCCGCCGCTGTCGCGGCCGAGAAGGGCGTGAGCGCCCCGGTGGCCGGTGGCCGTGCCGACGTCGGTGCGGCCATTGCACGTGCCCTGCTGGGCGGTGAGCGCAAGGCCATCCTGCTCGGCAACGCCGCCGCCCACCATGCCAAGGCCTCCAGCCTGCTGGCCCTGGCCCAATGGTTGGGCCGCGAAACCGGCGCCAGCGTCGGTTACCTGACCGAGGCCGCCAACACCGTGGGCGCCCAGGTGGTCAAGGCCCAACCCCAGGGCGCTGGCCTGAACGCCGCCCAGATGCTGGGCGGGGCCCTGAAGGCCGTGCTGCTGCTCAACACCGAGCCGGCGCACGACAGCGCCGCTGGGGTGCGTGCCCAGGCCGCGCTGCAGCAGGCCGAAATGGTGGTCACGCTGAGCCCGTTCAAGACCAACCTCGACGTCAGCGACGTGCTGCTGCCGATCGCCCCGTTCACCGAAACCGCCGGCAGCTTCGTCAACGCCGAGGGCCTGGCCCAGAGCTTCCACGGTGTGGTGCGCCCGCTGGGCGACACGCGCCCGGGCTGGAAGGTGCTTCGCGTGCTGGCCTCGCTGCTGGGCCTGCCAGGCCTGGCATTCGAAACTGTCGAAGAGGTGCGGGCCCAGGCCCTGCCGAGCGGCTGGAACCAGGCCTTGTCCAACACCACCCAGGCCAGCCCTGACGTGGCCCCAGCGGTGGGCAGCCCCTGCGTGGCGTCCATTTACCAACTCGATGGCCTGGTGCGCCGCGCCCCCGCGCTGCAATGCACCGCCGACGCCCAGCGCGCGGCTGCGCAAGAGGTGACCGCATGATCGACATGCTGTTCAACGCCGGCCAGGGTCTGCTGGCGGCCCCCTGGTGGTCCGAGCTGGCCTGGCCCGTGCTCTGGAACCTGATCAAGATCGTGGTGGTGGTGCTGCCCCTGATGGGCGCTGTTGCCTACCTCACGCTTTGGGAACGCAAGGCCATCGGCTGGATGCAGATCCGCCTGGGCCCCAACCGCGTCGGCCCGCTGGGCCTGCTGCAGCCGATCGCCGATGCGCTGAAGCTGCTGACCAAAGAAATCATCGTCCCGGCGGCCTCCAACAAGGCCCTGTTCTTCATCGGCCCGATCATGACCATCATGCCGGCGCTGGCGGCCTGGGCTGCCGTGCCGTTCGGCCCCGAGGTGGCGCTGGCCAACATCAACGCGGGTCTGCTGTTCATCATGGCCATT
>CAZKDU010000356.1:0-2115 GCA_964551485.1 uncultured Burkholderiaceae bacterium | reverse complement strand
GTCCTCGGCCAGTCCGCACTTCTCCAGGATCGCGCCCATGAAGGTGAAGAACGGGATGGCCAGCAGCAGGTCGTTGGAGAGGATGCCGAAGATGTTCAGCGGCAGGTTGGCCATGAAGCCGGCCGGGAACCAGCCCATCTCGATCGCGAAGAAGCCGCTCACCAGGCCCAGCGCGGCCAGCGAGAACGCCACCGGGAAGCCGATCAGCATCACCAGCACCAGGCCGGCGAACATCACCGGCGCGAAGTTTTCCATCTGCATGGGCAAGTCCTGTTGTGGTTATGGCCGCCGCAGGCTCACTGCACCGGTTTCTCGTAGTGGGTGTCCATCTCGTGGCGGCCTTGCAGGTAGGCCACGCGCTTGATGACTTCGCCCAGGCCCTGCAGGAACATCCAGCCGAAGCCCAGCGGCAGCAGCAGCATGGCGGGCCAGCGGATCAGGCCGCCGGCGTTGCTCGACATCTCGCCGGTGAGGTACATCTTGGTGAACAGCGGCCAGCTCAGCCAGGCCATCAGGCCCATCACCGGCAGCAGGAAGAAGACCAGGCCGAACAGGTCCACGAACACCGGGCCGTGACCCTTGAGCTTGCCGTAGAAGATGTCCACGCGCACGTGCTCGTTGAGCTTGAGCACATGGGGGGCGCCCAGCATCACGGTGGCGGCGAACAGGTACCACTGGATCTCGAGCCAGGCGTTGGAGCTGATGTCCAGCCCGTAGCGCACGAAGGCGTTGCCGGCCGAGATCAGGGCCGCGGCCAGCACGCCCCAGGCGGCGACCTTGCCCAGGCGTTCGCTGACCCAGTCGATGGCCAGCGCGAATTTGAGCAGAGCGGACAAGGGAGTCTCCTTCGGGTGGGGCCGTGCCCGTGGCCGACCCGTATGGGGCCCTATGATGCCCGAAATCCCTGGGCGTCTGGCCATTTTCCGGACAGCCTGCCTGTGAAAATATTTCAGCGCCATGACCCGCCCCGCGTTGTCCCTGATTGACTCCCCGGCCATCCGCCAGGCCGACCCGGCCCAGCTTTCGCTGGCCCTGATCGACGCGCGCAACCACACCCTGTCGCTGCTGACCGCGCTAGAGCAGGCGCTCGGGCCCGGGCTGCCGGTGCCGGCCTGGCCCGAGCTGCTGCCACCGTGCTGGCTGGTCGGCCACATCGGCTGGGCCGCCGAGTTCTGGATCGCGCGCCACCCGCAGCGCAGCCGCGGCCCGGCGGCCGACCCGCTGGCCCCGCGCCTTCCCTCGGTCGAGCCTGCGGCCGACCGCTGGTGGGACCCGACACAGACCCCCCGCGCCGCGCGCTGGGCGCTTGACCTGCCGCCCACCGAGGCCCTGCGCGCCTACCTGCTGCAGACCCTGGAGGCCACGCTGGAGCTGCTCGACAAGACCAGCGACGATGATGACGCCCTGTACTTTTACCGCTGGGCCCTGCTGCACGAGGACCAGCGCGGCGAGCAGCTGCTGACCCTGGCGCAGACGCTGAACCTGGCCCTGCCCGGCCTGGAGCCGCCGAGCCGGGTGGTCCGCAGCTCGCGCGAGCCGCTGGCGCTGCCGGCCCTGCGCGGCCCGGTCGGCCTGCCACTGCCCGGCCATGGACCCGGCTTTGTGTTCGACGCCGAGGCGCCGCAGCACAGCCTGGCCCTGCCGCCGTTCGAGATCGACGCCCAGGCCGTGAGCTGGGCCCAGTTCCTGGAGTTCGTGGCCGATGGCGGCTATGACGAATCGGCCTGCTGGCACCCCAGCGGCTGGCAGTGGCTGCAGGCGCTGGCCAGCGGCGACGGGGAGGTGCGACGCGGACCGCGCCACGTCACCCAGATGGGCGTGGCGCGCCTGGGTGGCGCCGGCGCCGTGCTGCAGCAGCGCTTCGGCCAGACCGTGCGCATGGCCGGTGGCCAGCCCGCCACCCACCTGAGCTGGTGGGAGGCCGACGCCTGGTGCCGCTGGGCCGGCCGGCGCCTGCCCAGCGAGGCCGAGTGGGAGCTGGCGGCGCGCCAGGCCGGGCCGCGCGGCTTCCACTGGGGCGAGGTCTGGGAGTGGACGGCCAGCCCGTGGCGGCCCTACCCGGGCGCGCGCCGCGGCGCGCTGTCGGCGCGCGCCGCCCCGCCGCCGCCGGCCGAG
>CAZKDU010000355.1:0-2119 GCA_964551485.1 uncultured Burkholderiaceae bacterium | reverse complement strand
GGGCTACTACCAGGAGACCGGCCGCGCCGGCCGCGACGGCCTTCCCGCCGACGCCTGGATGGCCTATGGCCTGCAAGACGTGGTGAACCAGCGCCGCATGATCGACGAAAGCCCGGCCGCCGAGGACTTCAAACAGGTCATGGTGGGCAAGCTCGATGCCCTTCTGGCCCTGGCCGAGGCCACCGACTGCCGGCGCGTGCGCCTGCTCGGCTATTTCGGCGAGACCTACGGCCAGGGCCCCGCCGACGCCTCGGCACCGGCCGCCGACGAGCGCCCAGCGCGCCTGACCTGCGCCAGCTGCGACAACTGCCTGAACCCGCCTGCCGTGTGGGACGGCACCGAGGCCGCGCGCCAGCTGCTGAGCTGCGTCTACCGCGTGCAGCAGGCCAGCGGCATCGGCTTCGGCGCCGGCCACATCATGGACATCGTGCGTGGCAAGGCTACCGACAAGGTGGTGCAGCGCGGCCACGAGCGGCTGTCCACCTTCGGCGTGGGCGCGGCCTTCAGCGAGCTGCAGCTGCGCGGCGTGCTGCGCCAGCTGATCGCCCTGGGCGCGCTGCACGTGGACGCCCAGGCCTACAACACCCTGCAACTGACCGCGGCCTCGCGGGCGGTGCGGCGCGGCGAGGTGCCGGTGCGGCTGCGCGTGTCGGTGTCGGCCCCGGCCGGCCGGCGCACCACGCGGGCCAGCCCGGCGGCAGCGGCCGTGGCCAGCACACTGGACAGCGCCGCCCAGGCGCGCTTTGCCGCGCTCAAGGCCTGGCGCGCCGAGGTGGCGCGCGCCCACAACCTGCCGGCCTACGTGATCTTCCACGACGCCACGCTGGCCAGCATGGCGGCGGCCGCGCCGCGCAGCCTGGACGCGCTGCAGGGCATCAGCGGCATTGGCGCCAAGAAGCTCGAGGCCTATGGCGACGAGGTGCTGCGCGTGCTGGGCAGCGCCACGCTCTGAGCCTGAGCCTGAGCAGGGGCTGCGGGCTGCGGGCTGCGGGCTGCGGGCTGCGGGCTGCGGGCTGCGGGCTGCGGGTCAGCATTTGACAGCCGGGGTGCCCCGTCAAACGCTCCTTTTTTCATAGCAAACAAGCAGCAACCGGCAAGGGCTAGCGCCCGATTTGGCAGCCCCAACCCGCCGGCGCTAGGGCAGGAAGCCGACGTTGCGGGCCTCCCGCACCTCGGGCTTGACGCGGTGCTCAGCCTCGAGCTGCTCCAGAAACTCCTGCGGGCTCAGCGTGGTCGCGAGGATCTCGGCCTGGCGCTTCACCGCGGCAAAGTCGCCCGGACAGAGCTGGTCGAGCCGGACCAGGCTAGCGCAGGCCGTGGCGTCCAGGCGCGTGGCGTCGCCGCCCAGGGCCTCGGCCACGAACATGGCCTCGCGCTGCGCGCGCGAGAGCGGCTTGAAGCGGATCTTGAATGTGAAACGCCGCAGCGCCGCGGCGTCGATGCGGTCCATCAGGTTGGTGGTACAGACGAAGACGCCGCGAAAGCGCTCCATGCCCTGCAGCATCTCGTTGACCTCGGTCACCTCGTAGCTGCGCTGGGCGCCGCGCCGGTCGCTCAAGAAGGAGTCGGCCTCGTCGAGCAGCAGCACGGCATGCTCGGCCTCGGCCTCGCGGAACATGGCGGCCATCTGCTGCTCGGTCTCGCCCACGAACTTGCTCATCAGGTCGCTGGCCTGGCGCACCATCAGCGGCCGGCCCAGGGCCTGGGCCAGGTGTTCGGCCAGCGCGGTCTTGCCGGTGCCAGGCGGGCCGTGGAAACACAGGCTGCCATGGCCGCGCGCCTGCAGCGCGCTGACGATGCGCGGCAGCTCGAAACGCGACTCCACGTTGAGGTGGCTCAGGTCCCAGGTGGTCACGCTGGGGCGCGCCGGCAGGGTGCCGTCGCGCTGCTGGCCCAGGGCCTGGTCGGCGTTGCGCAGCTGGCGCTCGATCAGGGCCTCGGTGGCGGCCGGCTCGGCCTCGCTGCGGGCCAGGCCGGCAAAGCGCACGGCGGTGCGGATCTGTGCCGGCGTGAGGTCCTTGCGCCCGGTCAGGCGCGCCACGAACTCGTCGGACACGGCCACCCCGGCCAGGGTGCGGCGCACCAGGCTTTCGCGCGCACCGGGCGGCGGCGATTTGAG
>CAZKDU010000354.1:0-2139 GCA_964551485.1 uncultured Burkholderiaceae bacterium | reverse complement strand
GGCGCATCAGGTCGGCCAGCCTCACCGCGCGCGGCACCCCCGGGATGCGCTTGTCGCGCGCGGCCTGCACCTCGGGGTTGCTGGCCGGCACCGCGGTCGAGGTGACCACGGCGTCGGCGCCGTCGATGTGCGCGGCCGCGTGCCCGATCTGGGTGCGGATGCCCAGCGAGGCCAGGCGCCGCAGCACGGCGCCGTCGGCCAGGTCGGAGCCGGAGATGGTGTAGCCCAGGTTGTGCAGGATCTCGGCAATGCCGCTCATGCCGGCGCCGCCGATGCCGACGAAATGGATGTGGCGAATGGCGTGCTTCATGTCATTCGCCCTCCGGCGCCAGGGCAGCGGCAGCGGCAGCGGCGGGCACCGCCTGCTGCAGGCGCCGGGACGGTCGCAGGCCTGCGGCCTTGACGCAAGGGGTGCGGCGGGTGGCGGGCTTCATCGGTCACCTCCCTCCTGGGTCAGCGCCTCGCAGGCCATGGCGACCTCGCGCGCGGCCTCGAGTTTCTGCAGGGTCTTGGCCTTCAGGCCTTTGTGCATCAGGGTGTCACGCTCTGTGTTTTGTAGCATCTCGGCCAGTCGTTGTGGCGTGAGTTGGTCTTGCGGCCAGAGCCAGGCGGCGTCGGCGTCGGCCAGGAAGCGCGCGTTGGCGGTCTGGTGGTCGTCCACCGCGAACGGGAACGGCACAAACAGCGCGGCCGCGCCGATGGCGGCGATCTCGGTCACGGTGCTGGCGCCGGCGCGGCAGACCACCAGGTCGGCGTCGGCAAACGCCTGGGCCGTGTCGTCGATGAAGGGGGTGAGTTCGGCCTCCACCCCGGCGGCGGCGTAGGCCGCGCGCAGCGCGTCGATCTGCTGGGCGCCGCTCTGGTGCAGCACGCGCGGGCGCTGCGCTGCCGGCAGCAGGGCCAGGGCCTGCGGCACCCGCTCGTTGAGGGCACGCGCGCCCAGGCTGCCGCCCACCACCAGCAGGCGCAGCGGGCCGCTGCGGCCGGCGAAGCGCGTGGCCGGGTCGGGCTGGCGCAGGAAGGCGGCGCGCAGCGGGTTGCCGACCCAGTGGGCCTGCGGCAGCGCGTCGGGAAAGGCAGTGAACACGCGGTCAGCCACGCGCGCCAGCAGCTTGTTGGACAGGCCGGCCATTGAGTTCTGCTCGTGCAGCACCAGGGGCTTGCCAAGCAGCACGCCCATCATGCCGCCAGGAAAGGTGACGTAGCCACCCAGGCCCACCAGCACGTCGGGGCGCACGCGGCGCATCACCTGCAGGCTTTGCCAGAAGGCCTTGAGCAGGCGCAGCGGCAGCAGAGCCAGGGTGGCCAGGCCCTTGCCGCGCACACCGCCGAAGTCGATGGCCTCGAACGCGAAGCCGCGCGGCGGCACCAGCTGGCTCTCCATGCTGGGGCGCCCGGGCGCGCCGCTGGCACCCAGCCAGTGCACGCGCCAGCCGCGCTCGCGCAAGGCCTCGGCCACGGCCAGGCCGGGGAAGATGTGGCCGCCGGTGCCACCGGCCATGATCAGGGCGCAGCGGGTGGAGCCGCGGGTCATGGCCGCCTCCCGCGCATCAGCTGGCGGCTTTCGCAGTCGATGCGCAGCACCACCGCCACCGCCACCAGGTTGAGCAGGATGGCCGAGCCGCCGTAGCTCATGAACGGCAGGGTCAGGCCCTTGGTGGGCAAGGCGCCCAGGTTCACGCCGACGTTGATGAAGGCCTGGAAGCCGATCCAGATCGCCACACCCTGGGCCACCAGGCCCGCGAACACGCGGTCCAGCGCAATGGCCTGGCGGCCGATGTGCATGATGCGCCGGGTCAGCCACAGGAACAGGCCGATCACACAGACCACACCGACCAGGCCGAACTCCTCGCCGATCACGGCCAGCAGGAAGTCGGTGTGTGCCTCGGGCAGCCAGTGCAGCTTATCCACGCTGACGCACAGGCCGACACAGAAAACCTCGCCGCGGCCGATGGCGATCAGCGCGTGCGAGAGCTGGTAGCCCTTGCCCAGCGCATGCTTCTCGCTCCAGGGGTCGAGGTAGGCAAAGATGCGCTCGCGCCGCCAGTCCGAGAAGTAGATCATCATGCCGAAGGCCACCAGCAGGAAGGCGGCGATCAGGAAGAACATGCGCGCATTGACGCCGCCCAGGAACAGGAT
>CAZKDU010000353.1:0-2139 GCA_964551485.1 uncultured Burkholderiaceae bacterium | reverse complement strand
CCACAGGGGCGACAGCGGTGCCCGGCGCCGGCCCGTAAACTGCGCGTTCCGTTGTTGTTGCGCCCCGTTGGGGGCCTTGCCCCGCATGAACACCATGACCCCCGTGACCCTGGGCCAGAGCGGCCTGAGCGTCTCGCCCATCTGCCTGGGCACCATGACCTTCGGCGAGCAGGTGGACGCCGCTGGTGCCCACGCCATCCTGGACCGCGCGCTCGAGCGCGGCGTGAACTTCCTGGACACCGCCGAGATGTACGCCGTGCCGGCGCGCGCCGAGACCTGCGGCGCCACCGAAACCATCCTGGGCCAGTGGTTCGCCAGCCGCCCCGGCGTGCGCCAGCGCGTGGTGCTGGCCACCAAGGTGGCCGGCCCCTCGCGCGCCATGCCCTGGGTGCGCGAAGGCAAGGGCATGACCGCGGCCGACATCGTGGCCTCGTGCGAGGGCAGCCTGCGCCGCCTGCGCACCGAGGTCATCGACCTCTACCAGGCGCACTGGCCTGAGCGCCACGTGCCGGCCTTCGGCGTGGCCTATTACGACCCGGCCAAGGAGCGCTCGGCCACGCCCCTCCTGGTCCAGCTCGAGGCCCTGGACCGCCTGGTGCGCGACGGCAAGGTGCGCGCCATCGGCCTGTCCAACGAGACGCCCTATGGCGTGCACGAGTTCGTGCGCCTGGCCGAGGCCCATGGCCTGGCGCGCGTGGCCAGCGTGCAGAACCCTTACTGCCTGCTCAACCGAACGGTGGAGAACGCGCTCGACGAAACCTTGCACCGCCTGGGCGTGTCGCTGCTGGCCTACTCGCCGCTGGCGTTCGGCCTGCTCACCGGCAAATACGACGCCGAGGGCATCGAGGCGCCGGCCGGCGCCGAGGCCGCGGCCGGGCGCATGGCGCGGTTCGGGTCGATGCGCCAGCAGCGCTGGGGCCGCCCCGAGGCCCTGGCCACGGCGCGCCGCTACAACGCGCTGGCGCGTGCCCACGGCCTCACGCCGGTGCAGCTGGCGCTGGCGTTCTGCTACACCAAGTGGCAGGTGGCCAGCACCATCATTGGCGTGACCTCGCTGGCCCAGCTCGACCAGTGCCTGGACGCCTGGGGCACACGGCTCGCCCCCGAGCTGCTGGCGCAGATCGACGCCATCCGCTGGGAGAGCCGCGACCCGGCGCTCTGAGCCCGGCCGCGCCTGTGACAGACTCGCCCCCATGGCCAAGAAAGACCGTGTCAGCGAAACCCCGGCCACCGCGCTGCTGCGCGCGCACGGGGTCGTGTTCACCGAACACCCCTACGAGTACCTGGAGCACGGCGGGGCCCAGCACAGCGCCCAGGTGCTGGGACTGGACCCGTTCAGCGTGGTCAAGACCCTGGTCATGCAGGACCAGGACGCCAAGCCCCTGCTGGTGCTGATGCACGGCAACCGCACCGTGTCCACCAAGAACCTGGCGCGCCAGATCGGCGCCAAGTCGGTCGAGCCCTGTGCGCCCGAGGTGGCGAACCGCCACAGCGGCTACCTTGTGGGCGGCACCTCGCCATTCGGCACGCGCCGCAGCATGCCGGTGTACATCGAGCAGGGCATCCTGGACCTGCCGCGCATCGCCATCAACGGCGGGCGGCGCGGCTACCTCGTGGGGCTGGACCCGCAGGTCTGCGTGCGCCTGCTCGGCGCCCGGCCGGTGCAGTGCGCGCTCGAGGCCTGAGCCGCGCGCCCCGACCCCGCTGCCCCGCTGCCACGCCGCGCCCGACCTGCCATCCCCCACCATCCCCATTTCCTTCACGCCCCCAGCCCCACCACCATGACCGCCCTGACCCCCGTGCTTGTGACCCTGGCCGCCTACCTGATCGGCTCGCTCTCGTTCGCCGTGATCGTGAGCCGCGCCATGGGCCTGAACGACCCGCGCACCTACGGCAGCAAGAACCCCGGCGCCACCAACGTGCTGCGCTCGGGCAGCAAGGCCGCCGCCATCGTGACCCTGCTGCTCGACGCGGTGAAGGGCTGGCTGCCGGTGCTGCTGGTGCAGCAGCTGGGCGAGCCCTGGGGCCTGGGCGCGGGCAGCATCGCTGCGGTCGGGCTGGCCGCCTTCCTCGGCCACCTGTGGCCGGTGTTCTTCCGCTTCCAGGGCGGCAAGGGCGTGGCCACGGCGGCCGGGGTGC
>CAZKDU010000352.1:0-2144 GCA_964551485.1 uncultured Burkholderiaceae bacterium | reverse complement strand
TGGGCATCAGCGGCGTGCCCGGCGTGGGCAAGAGCACCTTCATCGAGGCGCTGGGCCTGCACCTGATCGGTCAGGGCCACCGCGTGGCCGTGCTGGCGGTGGACCCGTCGTCCACCGTGTCGGGGGGCTCCATCCTGGGCGACAAGACCCGCATGGAACACCTGAGCGTGCAGGAACAGGCCTACATCCGCCCCAGCCCGAGCAGCGGCACGCTGGGCGGTGTGGCCGAGAAGACGCGCGAGGCCATGCTGGTCTGCGAGGCCGCGGGTTACGACGTGGTGATTGTGGAAACGGTGGGTGTGGGCCAGAGCGAGACCGCGGTGGCCAACATGACCGACATGTTTGTGCTGATGCAGCTGCCCAACGCCGGCGATGACCTGCAGGCCATCAAGAAGGGCGTGATGGAGCTGGCCGACCTGGTGGTGATCAACAAGGCCGACATCGACCCCGACGCCGCCACCCGGGCGCAGGCGCAGATCACCTCGTCGCTGCGGCTGCTGGGCCTGCACGGCAATCCCGAGCATGTGCACCACGACCAGGCTGTCTGGCACCCGCGGGTGACCCAGCTCAGCGCCCTGCAGGGTCGGGGCGTGACCGAGTTCTGGGCCACGGTGAGCGAATACCGCCGCCTGCAGACCGCCAACGGCCGCCTGGTGCAGCGCCGCCAGCAGCAGGCCCTGGCCTGGATGTGGGAGCGCATCGATGCCGGGCTGAAGGCCGGCTTTCGCAGCCACCCACAGGTCAAGGCGCTGCTGCCCGTCCTCTCGGCCGACGTGGCCGGGGGCCGTGTGGCCGCCTCCACTGCGGCAAGAAATCTGTTGCTGGCCCTTGCCAATACTGGCTGAGCCGCTATCAAAAAGAGAGCAATCGAGGAAAGAGAAAGACCATGCAAGACATCCTGGAACAACTGGAAAAAAAGCGCGCCGCGGCCCGCCTGGGTGGTGGCGAGAAGCGCATCGCCGCGCAGCACAGCAAGGGCAAACTCACGGCGCGTGAGCGCATCGAGCTGCTGCTCGACGAGGGCACGTTCGAGGAATGGGACATGTTCGTCGAGCACCGCTGCACCGACTTCGGCATGCAGGACCACAAGGTGCCGGGCGACGGCGTGGTCATCGGCTACGGGATGATCAGCGGGCGTCTGGTCTTCGTCTACAGCCAGGACTTCACCGTTTTCGGCGGCGCGCTGTCGGAGGCGCATGCCGAGAAGATCTGCAAGGTCATGGACCAGGCGATGAAGGTGGGCGCGCCGGTCATCGGCCTCAACGACTCGGGCGGGGCGCGCATCCAGGAAGGCGTGGCCTCGCTCGGCGGCTATGCCGAGGTCTTTCAGCGCAACGTCATGGCCTCGGGCGTGATCCCGCAGATCAGCATGATCATGGGTCCCTGCGCCGGTGGCGCGGTGTACTCGCCGGCGATGACCGACTTCATCTTCATGGTGAAGGACAGCAGCTACATGTTCGTCACCGGCCCCGAGGTGGTGAAGACCGTGACGCACGAGGAGGTCACCGCCGAGGAGCTGGGCGGCGCGGCCACGCACACCGGCAAGAGCGGCGTGGCCGACCGCGCCTTCGAGGACGACGTCGAGGCGCTGCTGATGCTGCGCCGCTTCTTCAACTACCTGCCCTTGTCCAACCGCGAGAAGGCCCCCGTGCGCCTGGACCCGCGCGGCGGCGACCCGGCCGAGCGCCTGGACTTCTCGCTCGACACCCTGGTGCCCGACAACCCCAACCAGGCCTACGACATGAAGGAGCTGATCCTCAAGGTCGTCGACGACAGCGACTTCTTCGAGCTGCAGCCGGACTACGCCAAGAACATCGTCATCGGCTTCGGCCGGCTCGAGGGCCAGACGGTGGGCGTGGTCGCCAACAACCCGCAGGTGCTGGCCGGCTGCCTGGACATCAAGAGCAGCATCAAGGCGGCACGCTTCGTGCGCTTCTGCGACGCCTTCAACATCCCGGTCGTGACCTTCGTCGACGTGCCCGGCTTCATGCCCGGCACGAGCCAGGAGTACGGCGGCATCATCAAGCACGGCGCCAAGCTGCTGTACGCCTATGCCGAATGCACGGTGCCCAAGATCACCGTCATCACCCGCAAGGCCTACGGCGGCGCCTACGACGTGATGGCCTCCAAGCACCTGCGCGGCG
>CAZKDU010000351.1:0-2164 GCA_964551485.1 uncultured Burkholderiaceae bacterium | reverse complement strand
CGGCCGGGCCGGCGCTGGCCCAGGCGGTGGAGCTGCTGGGCATCGCGCCGCTGCTGGCGCGCCGGCCGGCCGCGCTCTCGGGCGGCGAGCGCCAGCGCGTGGCGATCGCCCGGGCCCTGGCCACCCACCCACGCCTGCTGCTGATGGACGAGCCCCTGTCCTCGCTGGACCACGCGCGCAAGCAGGACATCCTGCCCTACCTGGAGCGGCTGCGCGACGAGCTCGACATCCCCATGCTCTACGTCAGCCACGCGCCCGACGAGGTGGCGCGCCTGGCCGACACCGTGGTGCTGCTGGACCGCGGCCAGGTGCAGGCCTGCGGCCCGGTGACCGAGGTGTTCTCGCGGCTCGACCTGCCGGTGCTGCTGGGTGACGACGTGGGTGTGCTGCTGCAGGGCCGGGTGCAGGAGCGCGACACGCGCTGGCACCTGTGCCGCGTGCAGCTGGATGGCCCCGAGGGCCACAGCCTGTGGCTGCGCGACAGCGGCCTGCCACTCGGTCGGGCGGTGCGCGTGCGCGTGCTGGCGCGCGAGGTCAGCCTGGCGCTGCAGCGCCCCGAGGGCAGCAGCATCCAGAACCTGCTGCCCGCGCGGGTGCAGGCGCTCGGGCCCGACCACCACCCGGCCCAGGGCCTGGTGCAGGTGGCGCTGGGCGCCCACACGCTGCTGGCGCGGCTGACGCAGCGCGCCATCGAGCAGCTCGGCCTGGTGCCGGGGCGCGAGGTCTGGGCCCAGGTCAAGTCGGCCGCGCTGATGCAGTGAAGGCCGCGCGGTGTCACACCACCCAGAACGCTCTCATTTCAATAGCAAACTCATCAGCACCGGCAAGGGCTGCAGGCCGATTTTTCTCAAGACTCAGACAGGCAGCGGCTCGAAGCCGTGGCGCCGCAGCACGGCCTGGCCCGGGGCCGAGAGCAGCCAGCGCACCCAGGCAGCAGCCGCCGGCGGCGCGCCATGGCGCAGCACTAGGCCGTAGTCGCAGGGCACGGCAAGGGCCAGCGGCAGCTCGATCTGCTGCAGCGCGGGCACCTCGGCGCAGGCCAGCGCGGCGCTGCTGCGGTAGGTGATGAACACGTCGGCGTGGCCGCCGTCGACCAGGGTGGCGTAGAGGTTGCGCCGGCGCGTCGGGCGCGGCAGGCTGGGGTCGCCAGTGAGGCGCAGGGCGCGCGCCTTGAGCGCGGCGGCCGAACCCACCGGCCCGGCGCCGCTGAGCTCGATGCGCTCGAACAAAGCCATGGCGTAGTCGCCCGAGGGGTCGGCCCCCGGGGTCGAGGTGCCCACACGCACGGCCGGGTCGAGCAGGGTCGCGGCCAGGGTCTCGCTGTTCACGCGCAGCGCCGGCACGGCCAGGGCGCATAGGGCGTTGCGGGTGAAGACCTGGGGCGCGGTGTACTGACCGGCGGCATGCAGCTGCTGCGGCAGACTCAGGTTCGCCGAGGCAAACACCTCGGGCCGCTCACCCTGCGCGATGCGCTGGTGCAGCAGGCCGGCCGCGCCGAAGGTCAGCGCCAGGCGCCAGCCGGGACAGGCCAGCTCGAACCCCTGGGCCAGCTCGCCGAAGGCGGCGCGCAGGCTGCCGGCGGCGAACACGGCCAGCGTCTGCGGGGCGAGCGCGGCAGCGTGGGTCATGGGCGCAGGTCGCCCCGACCGGCCACAGGGCGGGCCCGATGCCGATCCTTGCAGATCTGCGGGGCACGCCAGTGGCCAGGGCCCACAGGGCACAGGGAGAAGGCGGGCGCGGTGCGCACCAACACGGTGGAGGCAGTGGTGGTGGGCACCGGCCGGCCAGCCGGGCGCTCAGGGCGCGGCGTTGGGGAAGAACAGCGGCTCGCCACCGATCTTGTAGGCGGCGATCGCGGCCTGGCCGCCGGGTGAGACCACCCAGTCGACGAACTTCTGCGCCTCGGCGGCCTTGGCGTGCGGGTGCTTGGCGGGGTTGACCACCATCACGCCGTACTGGTTGAACAGGCGGTGGTCGCCCTCAACCAGGATGGCCAGGTCGGCGCGGTTCTTGAAGTTCAGCCAGGTGCCGCGGTCGGCCAGCACGTAGGCGCCGCTGGAGGCCGCGATGTTGAGCGCCGGGCCCATGCCACAGCCGCACTCCTTGTAGCCGCTGCCCTTGTCCTCGGCCAGGCCGGCGAGCTTCCAGAAGCGCAGCTCGGCGG
>CAZKDU010000350.1:0-2171 GCA_964551485.1 uncultured Burkholderiaceae bacterium | reverse complement strand
GGACCTGGCCACAGCGCGCGAGTACCTGGCCTCGGGCCGCTTCCTGTGGAACGCCGGCATGTTCTGCTTCTCGGCGGCCACCATGCTGGGTGAGATGCAGGCGCATTGCCCGCAGATCCTGGAGGCCACGCGAGCCTGCCTGGCGGCTTCGCCCGTGGCCACCGGCCCGGGCTTCAGCCAGGTCGAGCTCGACAGCACGCGTTTCGCCGAGGTGCCCGACGACTCCATCGACTACGCGGTGCTCGAAAAATCCGGCCGGGTCGCGGTCGTGCCCTGCCGCATGGGCTGGAGCGACATCGGCTCCTGGCGCGCCCTGGGCGACCTGCAGCCCAGCGACGCGCAGGGCAACCGGGTCCAGGGCGAGGCCCTGCTGCACGACACGCGCGACTGCACCATCCACAGCCCGGAGCGCCTGGTGGGCACCGTGGGCCTGAGCAACCTGCTGATCATCGACACCCCCGACGCGCTGCTGGTGGCCGACCAGGCCCGCGCCCAGGACGTGCGGCACCTGTACAACCGGCTCAAGGCGGCCGGCCACGACGCGCACCGCCTGCACCGCACCGTGCACCGCCCCTGGGGCACCTACACCGTGCTGGAGGAGGGCGAGCGCTTCAAGATCAAGCGCATCGAGGTCAAGCCCGGCGCCTCGCTCAGCCTGCAGATGCACCACCACCGCAGCGAGCACTGGATCGTGGTCAGCGGCACGGCCTCGGTGGTGCACGGCGACCAGCAGTTCATGCTCACCACCAACCAGTCCACCTACATCCCGGCCGGGCACAAGCACCGCCTGCACAACCCCGGCCTGGTGGCGCTGGTGATGATCGAGGTGCAGAGCGGCGAGTACCTGGGCGAGGACGACATCGTCCGCTTCGAGGACCGCTACGGCCGCGGCTGAGCCCGCGCCGGTTCAGTGCGGCAGCGCCCGCCGCACCGCCTGCGCCACCCGCACGCAGTCCTTGATGTGCTCCTCGCCGAGATAGCGCACGGTGGCGTAGCCCATCAACGCCGACACCGCCTGACCGGCCAGCGGCACGTACCTGGCGGCCTGGGCCGCGCTCAGGCGCAGACCCAGGGTCTGGGTGGCCTTGAGCACCAGGTCGCGGCTCACGAACTTGCCGATCAGCACCGAGCCGACCAGGGCCACGGCCTTCTGCACCTGCTCGCGCTGGTGCGGCTCGAGCCGGTCGATCTGCTCGGGCGTGAGGCCGAATTCGGCGTTGATCTGCGGCACCAGGCGCGACAGCAGGGCCGCGTCCACCAGCCAGTCCAGGCCCGGCACGGGCACGGCGCCCGCAGCCGCGGCCAGCAGGGCGCGGCGGTTCAGCAGGCGGCGGCAGCGCCGCACGGCCTGGGCCAGGGCCGGGTCGCTGCCGGCGAGTTGCAGGGCGGTGGGCATGGCGCTGTTATAGCGCGGCCTGGCCGATGGCGCTGCCGCGCGGTGGCGGGATGCCCAGGCCGCCCGCTGGGCCACTGTGTGCTGCCGCTCAGCAGCTCAAGCACTCAAGCACTCAAGCACTCAAGCACTCAAGCACTCAAGCACTCAAGCACTCAGCGCCTCGATCTCGCCGGAGAGTTCGAGCCAGCGCTCCTCCAGCGCCTCCAGCTCGTCGCCCACAGCCTTGAGGCGGCGGCCGGCGTCGGCGATCTCGGCCGGGGGCAGGGGGGTGCTGAGGCGGGTTTCGAGGGCGTGCTTCTCGGCCTGCAGGCTGTCCATGCGTTGCTCGGCCTGTTCCAGCGCGCGCTTGAGCGGGCGGGTCTTCTCGGCGAGCTGCTGGCGGCGCTGGGCGTCGAGCTTGCGCTGCTCGCGCTGGTTCACCCCGGAGTCCGGGCCATTTTGGCCTGCAGCCCTTGCCATATCTGGGTTGTCTGCTATGGAATCAGGAGCATCCTGGCCGCTGGCGAGCAGCGGGGCGGCCTCGGCGCGCAGGCGCCGGGCCTCGTCGATCAGGTGGCGCTGGTAGTCGTCCAGGTCGCCGTCGAAGGGGGCCACGCCGCCGCGCGAGACCAGCCAGAACTCGTCGCAGACGGCGCGCAGCAGGGCGCGGTCGTGGCTGACCAGCATCACCGTGCCATCGAACTCGTTGAGCGCCAGGCCCAGGGCCTCGCGGGTGCTCAGGTCCAGGTGGTTGGTGGGCTCGTCGAGCAGCAGCAGGTTGGGGCGCTGCCAGACG
>CAZKDU010000349.1:0-2172 GCA_964551485.1 uncultured Burkholderiaceae bacterium | reverse complement strand
CCCGTCAGAACGTGCCGGGGTATACGCCGCCGTCGAGCAGCAGGTTCTGGCCGGTGAGGTAGCTGGCCTGCGCGCTGCACAGGAAGGCGCAGCAGGCGCCAAACTCCTCGGGCGTGCCGAAGCGCCGCGCCGGGATGGCCTGGCGCCGCGCACCGGCCACGGCCTCTTCGCTCTGCCCGCTTTTTTGCGCCGACGCGGCCAGGTTGCCGCGCAGGCGTTCGGTGTCGAAGGCACCGGGCAGCAGGTTGTTGACGGTGACGTTGCGCGACACCAGGCGCGGCTGGCGCGCCAGCCCGGCCACGAAGCCGGTGAGCCCGCTGCGCGCGCCGTTGGACAGGCCGAGGATGTCGATCGGCGCCTTCACCGCGCCCGAGGTGATGTTGACGATGCGGCCGAAGCCGCGCTCGGCCATGCCGTCCACCGTGGCCTTGATCAGCTCGATCGGCGTCAGCATGTTGGCATCCAGCGCGCGCAGCCAGGCGGCGCGGTCCCAGTCCCGGAAGTCGCCGGGCGGCGGGCCGCCGGCGTTGGTCACCACGATGTCGAAGTCGCGCTGCACGGCAAACACCGCAGCACGTCCGGCCTCGGTGGTGATATCGGCCGCCACAGTGTGCACCACGGCGCCGCCGGCGCGCAGCGCCTGCGCGGTCTGCGCCAGCGCCTCGGCGCCGCGCGCCACCAGCCAGAGCTCGGCGCCCTCGGCCGCCAGGGCCTGGGCACAGCCTCGCCCCAGGCCCTTGCTGGCGCCGCACACCAGGGCGCGCCGGCCCGTCAATCCCAGGTCCATCGGTGTCTCCTTGTTCGCAGGTTGGGGAGCCGCGCCGCCGTGCTGGGCGGGCTGCGGCCCCGGGTTCAGGGCGTGCCGCGCATGCGCGTGACCATGAACACCCCGCCCAGCACCAGCAGGGTGCCGGCGACGATCCAGGGGTTCATGGGCTCGTCCAGGATCAGCACGCCCATGAGGATGGTGGACATCGGCCCCACCATGCCGCTTTGCGCTGCCAGGCCCGAGCCGATGCGCTCGATGGCCATCATCACCATCAGCACCGGCACCGCGGTGCACAGCGTGGCGTTGAGCAGCGACAGCCAGACCACCTCGGGTGCGACCAGGGCCGCGCTCAGGGGCCGCAGCAGCACGAACTGCAGCAGGCACAGGCCGCAGGCCACGCTGGTGGCCAGGCCGACCAGGCGCAACGAGCCCAGGCGCTGCACCATCTGGCCGCTGTAGACCAGGTACAACGCGTAGCTGATGGCGCTCAGGAACACCAGCAGCGAGCCCAACACCGCGTCGGGCCCGGCCAGCGTGGCCTCGTGGCCAAACACCAGCAGCACCCCGGCGTAGCTGACCGCCATGGCCACGGCCTGGGTGCGGCGGATCGGCTTGCCGAACACGGCCCAGCCCAGCAGCAGCACCAGGGTCGGGTTGAGGTAAAGGATCAGCCGCTCCAGGCTGGCCGAGACGTATTGCAGGCCCCAGAAGTCGAGAAAACTGGCCAGGTAGTAACCGGTCAGCCCCAGGCCGGCCACGCCCCACCAGTCGGCGCGTGTGAGCGGCGGGCGGCCGCGGCTGGCCCAGACCGCCATCACCAGGAAGATCGGCAGGGCGAACAGCATGCGGTACATGATGAGCGTGACCGCGTCCACGCCATGGCGGTAGGCAAGCTTGACGATGATCGCCTTGCCGCTGAAGGCGATCGCCCCCAGGATCGCCAGCAGCAACCCGATTGCTACTGATTTAGGAGCACCCTTATTAGTAACGGCAAGGGCTGGGGGCATTTTTGTCAATGGTCCTGGCGCTCAGAAGCCGACCGCCTGGCCGTCGCGGCGGGCGTCGCTGGCGGCCACGTAGCCGTGGCTCCCGGGGTCACCCAGGCGCCAGATGAACTGGCCGGCACCGAAGTCCTGATAGGGGTCGTCGATCACCGCCATGTGGTGGCCGAGCGCGGCCAGGGCCTGCACCGTGGCCGGGGCCATGCCGGCCTCGACGTTGATCTCGAGCCCGGCATTGAAGCGCCAGCGCGGTGCGTCGCAGGCGGCCTGCGGACTCTGGCCGTGGTCGAGCATGCGCACCAGGGTCTGCACATGGCCCTGCGGCTGCATGTTGGCGCCCATCACGCCGAAACTCATGACCGGCTGACCATCGCGGGTGAGAAAGCCCGGGATGATGGTGTG
>CAZKDU010000348.1:0-2180 GCA_964551485.1 uncultured Burkholderiaceae bacterium | reverse complement strand
TCTCGGCCTTGTAGTGCTCGCCCAGGCCCTTGAAGTAGGTCACGGCCTCGTCGCGCGGCAGCACGCGGCGCACGACGGGCTCGTCCTTGGCGGCCAGCTCAGCCATGCGCCTCTCGATCGCCTGCAGGTCCTCGGGAGTGAACGGCCGCTTGTACGAGAAGTCGTAATAGAAACCGTGCTCAATGACCGGGCCGATGGTCACCTGCGCGTCGGGGAACAGCGCCTTGACGGCATAAGCCAGCAGGTGGGCGGTGGAGTGGCGAATGACCTCCAGGCCATCGGGGTCCTTGGCGGTGACGATGGCCAGCTGGCTGTCGCGGTCGATCATGAAGCTGGTGTCGACCACCCGGCCGTCTACCTTGCCGGCCAGGGCCGCCTTGGCCAGGCCGGCGCCGATGGCGGCGGCCACCTCGGCCACGGTCAACGGGGCCGGGTAGTCGCGCTGGGAACCGTCGGGGAGCGTGATGTGGATCATGGGTCAGAAATGGAGTGGACAAAAAACAAAGCGCGGTCGATGCCGCGCTTTGCTCTGTCGGGGAAGGGATGTCGCCGGGATCAGTGCACGCGGACCTCGACCCTCAGGGCCGATGCCAACCTTTCGGTGTAGTTCGCGGTGTCATAACCAGGCTGCCTTTCCCGTTCTTGTGGATGCTTGAAATTACCAGTCAATTTTAACCGCAGGGGCTCAGGGGGCGTCCAGGCTGCCGGCGGCCTTGGGCCAGCTCACGATGCCCCAGGGCAGCTTGAAACCCTGCAGATTCTGCGTGGCCTGGTAGGTGCCGGCGTCGATCACCTCCACGTCGTTCGAGCGGCCGCAGGCCACCATGAGCTTGCTCTCGTCGGGCGTGAACGTGAAATGCCAGCAGCGCTTGCCCACTGGCACCTCGGCCAGGGTGGCGTAGCTGGCCGCATCGAAGAACTGCACCTTGGCGCCCCGCCCCGCCGCCACGGTGATGCGCTTGCCAGCCTTGTCGAAGGCAATGCCGTACGGGCCTTCGGCTGTGGGCACGGTCTTCAGGTGCTTGAAGTGCTTGTCCAGCACCACAAAGCTGTGCGACATCTCCATGGTGACCACGTAAGTCTTGCCGTCGGGCGAGATCTTGATGCCGCGCGGCCGGCTGCCGTAGGGCTTGAGGTCGACCTTGCGCACCACCTTGCCGGTGGCGATGCTGTGCACTGTCACCGTGTCGTTGCCTTCGTTGGTGATGGCGAAGTGCTTGCCATCGGGCAGGAACTCAAGGCCCTCGGTCTCGGGCGCGCCGACCACCGAGCGGATCACTTTCCACTTCTGCAGGTCGATGATGGCCACCTGGCCCGGGATTTTGTCGTCGTCATCGTCGTCGTCGTCCTTGCCACCCTTGGCCGGCGGCTTGCCATCGGAGCTGGGCTCAAAGGTCACGAAGGCCAGCTTGCCGCCGGGCTGGATGCGCAGGAACTCTGGATTCTTTCCGATCGGGATGCGGCGCACCACCTTCAGCGTGGCCGTGTCGATCACCGCCACGTCCGAGGTCTTCTGGTTGGCCGTCAACAGAAATTTGCCATCAGGTGTGATGGCCAGACCGCGCGGGCCTTCGCTCATCTCCAGCGTGTGAACGGTGGCGCCGGTGGCCGGGTCCAGAACCGCCACGCCCGCGTCCTGGCTGGTCACGTAGATGGCGTCGGCAGCCAGGCCCTGGCCTGCCCAGGTGGTCAGCGTGGCGGCCAGCAGGCCAGCGGCGGCGCTGCGGGCGCCCGAACGAAGTGTCTTCCTCATGTGTGGTGCTCCTTGGTGCAGGCCGGATGGCCTCATGTCTCCGACAAGGAAAAACCCCTGCAATTCCATGAATCGCAGGGGTTTTTTGTTGGCATGTGCCGCAGATCATACACAGATCGCGCGGCCACACTGGCACCCGGGCCTGGCCCGGGTCGCTGCACCGATCAGTGGAACTGTTCTTCTTCGGTGGAACCGGTCAGGGCCTTCACGCTGGAAGAGCCGCCCTGGATCACGGTGGTCACGTCGTCGAAGTAACCTGCACCCACTTCTTGCTGGTGCGACACGAAGGTGTAACCCTTTTCGCGGGCAGCGAATTCGGGCTCCTGCACTTGCTGAACGTAGTGCTTCATGCCTTCGCCGCGGGCGTAGGCGTGGGCGAACTGGAACGTGTTGTACCAGTTGATGTGGATACCAGCCAGCGTGATGA
>CAZKDU010000347.1:0-2187 GCA_964551485.1 uncultured Burkholderiaceae bacterium | reverse complement strand
CCTCAGCAGCACGACGTAGACGGAGCAGTTCAGCGCCTAGCCCACGGCCTTGACCTCGTCCAGCGGCAGCGGCTGGCACCAGGCCACGCGCTTGCTGGTGCCCGGCTTGCCTTTCAGGCGTGTCTTGGAGTCATCGGGCATCAGCGCCAGCGAGGCGGCATCGCTGATGACCTGGTAGGCCAGGCGCGCCACGTCGAGCGAGCCAGCCAGGCCACCGGCCATCATCTTCTCGGGCTCGCGCAGCAGGCCCAGCGACTTGGCGGCGCCGTCACCGGCCAGCCCCAGGGCCTTGACCGTGAGGCCGGTGAAAGGCTTGATCAGCGTGTCGGCAATCCAGTCCTCGGCGCTGGCCGGAGCGGTCTTGCGGCGGCGCTCGGGCGGGGTGCTGCCACCGTCCACCAGGGACATGGTGACCGAGATCAGGGCGATGCCGTCAGCAATGCAGTGGTGGATGCGCACGATCAGCGCGCTGCCCCCTTCGTAGCCTTCCACATGGTCGATGTGCCAGAGCGGTCGCCGCCGGTCCAGCGGCGCCATGGCCAGCTGGCCCACCAGCGCCTGCAGCCGCGCCTGGTCCGAGCCCTTGCCCTTGGGCAGCTCGGCACGGGTCACGTGGGCGTGGATGTCGAACTTGCGGTCTTCCACCCAGGTGGCGCCGGCCGCGTCTTCGACCACCCGCTGGCGAAAGCGGTGGTACTTGAGCAGGCGCTCCTCCACCCGCTCGCACAGGGCCTGGTGGTCGACCCCGGGCTGCAGCGACCAAACCCCGACGATCATCATCAGGTTGCTGGGCGAGTCCATGCGCAGCCAGGCCGTATCCACCTTGCTCATGCGCTCGCCGCTCAGGCCCAGCAGGCCGGTGGCCGCATGGGTCACGTTCTTCTGCACCGCCCGGGCGGCCTGGCGCGCGCCCTGGCCCACTTGCTGCGCGGCCGGGGCCACTCGGGCCACCACCTGGCGGGCCGCCGACCGGGCCCCCTTTGCGGCTTTGGCGGCCTTGGGCGTGGGGTCCGTGCGGGCGGGAATGCGAGTCACCATGTCTGAAGTACCTTGTTTCGGGATGCGTCTCTATTCTGGCGCGTAATGAACCCGTAAGATACCGCGCAGTTACCCGAATCGTTAGACGCACCACCCCAACCAGAGGAGCACACCATGGCCGACCTGAAAGCCACCTTCGAAGCCGCCGTCGCGAATTCCAAGAACCTCACCGAGCGCCCGGACAACACGACGCTGCTGAAGATCTACGCGCTCTACAAGCAGGCCACCACCGGCGACAACGCCGAGAAGCGCCCGGGCTTCACCGACATGGTGGGCCGCGCCAAGTGGGACGCCTGGAACGCCCTCAAGGGCACGGGCAGCGACGCCGCCATGCAGCAGTACATCGACCTGATCGGCTCGCTCAGCTGATCCATCCGCCGCACCGTCCAGGCTTGCGCGGCCTGGCCCCGCAGCGCCCGCCGCCACTGCCCGTGGCACGGGCGCTTTGTTTTGCCCAGGCGCGGCGCTTCAGGCAATGACCCCGCGCGCGCGCAGCGCGGCGATCTGCCCCTCGTCCAGCCCCACCTCACGCAGCACGGCGTCGGTGTCCTGCCCCAGGGCAGGCGCGTTGCGGCGGTGGCCCCCGGGGGTGCGCGAGAGCTTGGGCACCACCCCCGGCACCTCCAGGCGGCTGCCGTCGGCCAGGGCCACCGGCAGCAGCATGTCGCGCGCGCGGTAGTGTGCGTCGGCGGCGATGTCGGCCACGGTGTAGGCCTTGCCCGAGGGCACCTCGGCCGCCTCCAGCACACGCAGCACCGCGTCCACCGGGTGCTGCGCGGCCCAGGCGCCGATGGCGGTGTCGATCTCGGCCACGCGCTGTACGCGCCCGGCATTGCTGGCCAGGCCCGGGTCCTGCCCCAGGTCATCGCGGCCGATGGCGGCCATGAGCCGGCGGAAGATGCTGTCGCCGTTGCCCGCGATCAGCGCCCAGGTGCCGCAGGCGCAGCGGTAGGCGTTGCTCGGCGCGATGCCCGGCAGCGCGCTGCCGGCCGGCTGGCGCACCGCGCCGAAGGCGCTGTACTCCGGCACCAGGCTTTCCATGCAGTTGAACACCGCCTCGTACAGCGCGACGTCGATCCCCTGGCCACGGCCGCTGCGGTGGCGCTCGTGCAGCGCCCTCAGGAGGCCGATCACCCCAGGCAGGCTGGC
>CAZKDU010000346.1:0-2190 GCA_964551485.1 uncultured Burkholderiaceae bacterium | reverse complement strand
GTCGACCACCAGCTCGCCCGGGATCACGTTGCTGGCGCCCGTGCCGCCATGGATGTTGCTGACCTGCCAGCTGGTGGGCGGGAAGAAATCGTTGCCGCGGTCCCACTCCACGCCGACCAGGGCGGCCAGCGCCGGCGCGGCCTTGTGGATGGGGTTGCTGGCCAGGTGTGGGTAGGCGATGTGGCCCTGCACGCCCTTGACGGTGAGCTTGCCGCTGAGGGTGCCGCGGCGGCCGTTCTTGATCATGTCGCCGGTGCGCAGCACCGAGGTCGGCTCGCCCACGATGCACCAGTCCAGCCGCTCGCCACGTGCCTGCAGGGCGCGGCAGACCGCCACCGTGCCGTCATGGGCCGGGCCTTCCTCGTCGCTGGTGAGCAGAAAGGCGATGGACAGCGGGGTGTCGGGCTGGGCCGCCAGGAACTCCTCGCAGGCCACCACCATGGCCGCCAGCGAGGTTTTCATGTCGCTGGCGCCGCGCCCGTAGAGCCGACCGTCGCGGTGGCTGGGGCTGAACGGGGGGCTGCTCCATTGTTCCAGCGGGCCGGTCGGCACGACGTCGGTGTGGCCCGCAAACACTATCAATTTGCTAGCGCTCGAACCAGCACCGGCAAGGGCTGCAGGCCGTTTTGCCCAGAGGTTCTGGACGCGGAAGTGGTCTGGCCCGCTGGGCAGTTCCTCGCAGGCGAAGCCCAGCGGCGCCAGGTGCGCGGCGATCAGGGCCTGGCAGCCGGCGTCGTCGGGCGTGACCGAGGGGCGGCAGATCAGTTGTTCGGCAAGTTGCAGGGTGGCGTGCATGGCGGGGCAGGGGGCAAAACAGGGGGGCGGCCGGTGGTCGGGGGGGATGGGCACCGGCCCGCGCGGGTGGGCCGGCTCAGGGCGGGTCGGGGGTGATGTCCCGCGTGATGGCGGTGAAGCTGGGCGCCTCCACGGCCGGCGGCGCCGGCTCGACCGCGGCCGGGCGCGAGAAGTCGTTGCCCAGGCGCCAGAGCAGGTTGGTGGGCGAGTCGGCCCAGGCCAGGCCCTCGGCGCGCTCGACCAGGCCGCTGCGGACCAGCCGGGCGATGTCCTGCTCGAAGGTCTGCGAGCCCTCGGCCAGCGAGGCGTCCATGGCCTCGCGCACGGCGGAGAAGTCGCCGGCCTCGATCAGCTCGACCACGCGGGCGGTGTTGAGCAGCACCTCCACGGCCGGCACGCGCGTGCCGCTCATGCCGCGCAGCAGGCGCTGCGACAGGATGGCGCGCAGCGAGGCCGCAAGGTCGCCGAGCAGGACCGGGCGCACCTCCACCGGGTAGAAGCTCAGGATGCGGTTGAGCGCCTGGTAGCTGTTGTTGGCGTGCAGCGTGGCCAGGCACAGGTGGCCCGACTGGGCATAGGCGAGTGCGGCTGACATGGTCTCGCGTTCGCGGACCTCGCCGATCATGAACACGTCGGGCGCCTGGCGCAGTGCGTTCTTCAGGCCGATCTGCAGCGACGCGGTGTCGGCCCCGACCTCGCGCTGGTTGACCACCGAGCGGCGGTTGCGGAAGTGGAACTCGATCGGGTCCTCGATGGTGAGGATGTGGCCGGACTGCTCGGCGTTGCGGTGGTCGAGCATGGCCGCCAGCGTGGTCGACTTGCCCGAGCCGGTGGCGCCCACGACCAGGATCAGCCCGCGCTTTTGCAGCACCAGCTCGGCCAGCACCGGCGGCAGCGACAGGCTGGCCAGCGGCGGGATCTCGTCGGGGATGTAGCGCACCACGGCGGCCACGCCGCCGCGCTGGCGCATGGCGCTGATGCGGAAGTTGCCCAGCCCGGGCAGCTGCACCGCGGTGTTGAGCTCGCCGATGGCGACCAGCTCGTCCAGGCGGCTGGCCGGCAGCAGCTCGGCCAGCAGCTGGCGCGGGTGCTCGGGGCCCAGCACCTGGTCGTTGACCGGGCGGCACTGGCCCTGGATGCGGATCAGCACCGGCGAGTTGGCCGACACGTACACGTCGGAGGCCTGATGCCGGTGCATCAGCTCCAGGATGCGGCGCATGGTGCCCATGGCGGTGCGTGTCGTGGCGGGGGTCTTGTCGGTGCGCGTGGCAGCGGCGTACAGGTGCGGAAGGCCTCAGTCGCGCAGCAGGTCGTTCAGGCTGGTCTTGGCGCGGGTCTGGGCGTCCACGCGCTTGACGATCACGGCGCAGTACAAATTCGGGCCCGGCGTGCCGT
>CAZKDU010000345.1:0-2201 GCA_964551485.1 uncultured Burkholderiaceae bacterium | reverse complement strand
CCAAGGACTCGGCCAAGGTCGCGCACTTCTGCTCCATGTGCGGTCCGAAGTTCTGCTCGATGAAGATCACGCAGGACGTGCGCGACTACGCCGCCAGCCTCGAAGGCCAGGCCGCCGCGCCGACCGACGAGGCCGCCGCCGGCATGGCAGCGAAAAGCGCCGAGTTCCGCGCGGCCGGCGGCGAAATCTACATCCCCATCGCCAAGGGCTGAGGCCGGTGCCGAGCCGCCTCAAACCGGCCACGCCCCCTCGTGGGGCAGGGCATCGCCCGTGGGGACACACCCGATGAGCCTGTGCATCGGCATCGCCGGCGCCGGCCTGCTGGGCCGGCTGCTGGCCTTCGAGCTGTCACGCGCCGGCCACGCGGTCGAGGTGTTCGACCCGGCGCCCGACGCGCTCTGGCACGCCAGCGGCGCACGCGCGGCCGGCTTCACCGCGGCCGGCATGCTGAGCCCGGTGGCCGAACTGGAGAGCGCCGACGACACGGTGTTCGCGCTCGGCCTGCGCGCGCTGCAGCGCTGGCCCGAGATCGTGGCAGCCCTCAACCAACCGGTGCAGCTCACCCAGGCCGGCAGCCTGCTGCTGGCCCACCGCGGCGACGAAGGCGCAGCCCGCCGCGTGCTGGACCTGCTGCGCGCCAAGGCCCCGGCCAGCCACGCGCCAACGGCGCTGGACCGCGCAGCCCTGGCCGGCCTGGAGCCCGCCGTGCAGGGCCCGGCCCACGCCTGGCTGCTGCCTTGCGAAGGCCACATCCACACCGTGCAGGCGATGCAGGCGCTCGCCGCCACCGCCACGGCGCAGGGCGTGCGCTGGCACTGGGGCCAGACCGTCACACGGCTGGAAGCCGGCCGGCTGTGGACTGCGCACGGCGCGCACGCCTTCGACTGGGTGTTCGACGTGCGTGGCCTGGGCGCACGCGACGCCACCTCAGACTTCGGCGCCCCGCTCAGGGGTGTCCGTGGCGAAATCTTCTGGCTGCATGCCCCCGGCGTGCCGCTCACGCGCCCGCTGCGCCTGCTGCACCCGCGCCACCGCGTCTACCTGGTGCCGCGCGAGGGTGACGTGGTGGTGGTCGGCGCCAGCGAGATCGAGAGCGAGGACCGCTCGCCGGTGTCGCTGCGCAGCACGGTGGAGCTGCTGGCCGCCGCGCACAGCGTGCTGCCCGAGGTGGCCGAAGCGCGGGTGCTGCACAGCGAGGCCAACCTGCGCCCGGCCCTGCCCGACAACGCGCCGCGCCTGGCCACCGAGCCCGGCCTGACGCGCCTCAACGGCCTGTTCCGCCACGGCTGGCTGATCGCCCCGGCCCTGGTCGAGCAGGCGCTTGCCGCCCTGCCCGCCACGGCGGCCACCATCCCCACCACGGAGGCCGTGTCCGCATGAGCGCCGCCCTGACCCTGCTGGGCCTCACCGTCAACGGCGAGGTGCGCGAGTTGCCCGTGGGCAGCACGCTGGCCGACCTGGTGGCCGCCTGCGGCCTGGCGCCCGAGGCGCTGGCCACCGCGGTCAACGGCGAGTTCGTGGCCCGCCACCAGCGCGCCGGCCGGGTGCTGCAGCCCGGCGACGCCGTCTTCACCTTCCAGCCCATCACCGGGGGCTGAACCCCGCCCGCACGCCATGACCCTGCGCATCGCCGACACCGAACTCACCAGCCGTTTCTTCCTCGGCACGGCCGGCTACCCTTCGCCCGCCGTGCTGCAGCAGGCCATCGCCGCCTCGGGCACCCAGGTCGTCACCCTGGGCCTGAAGCGCCAACTTGCCATGCCCACCACTGGCCCCGGCGGCCAGGGCGACTTCTATGCGCTGATCCGCGCCAGCGGCGCGCGCCTGCTGCCCAACACCGCCGGCTGCCGCACCGCGCGCGAGGCCGTGGCCCTGGCGCAGATGGCGCGCGAGCTGTTCGGCACGCCCTGGCTCAAGCTCGAGGTGGTGGGCGACGAGCACACCCTGCAGCCCGACCCGTTCGAGCTGGTCGAGGCCGCGCGCACCCTGGTGCGCGAGGGCTTCGAGGTCTTTCCCTACTGCACCGACGACCTGGTGCTGTGCCAGCGCCTGCTCGACGCGGGCTGCCGCATCCTCATGCCGTGGGGGGCGCCCATCGGCTCCGGCCAGGGCCTGCTCAACCCCTGGGCGCTGCGCACCCTGCGCGAGCGCCTGCCCGACGTGCCCCTCGTGGTGGACGCCGGCATCGGCTCGCCGCAGGA
>CAZKDU010000344.1:0-2211 GCA_964551485.1 uncultured Burkholderiaceae bacterium | reverse complement strand
GACGGTACATCTTGTTGGCGAACAGCAGCTCGTCGCTGCCCAGCGGTGCCACCGAAACCGAGGCGTCCAGCGCCTCCAGCACCGTGGTGAAGCGCTCGTACGAGGCCGAGAGCTGCTCGCGGATGCGGTTGGGCTCGGTGATGTCGGTCATCGAGGTCATCCAGCCGGTCTGCACGCCGTGCGCGTCCACCAGCGGCGAGACGTACATGCGCGCGTCGAACAAGCTGTTGTCGCGCCGCTTCACACGCACCTGGAAACCGCCGGGCATGGTGCGCCCGGACAGCTCGTCCTCGAGCTGGGCGGTGAGCTGCGGGATGTCGTCTTCCGGCCAGTACGGAAAGGGCGCGGTGCGGCCGACCAGCTCGCTCTCGCTCCAGCCGGTCATCTGGCAGAAGGCCGCGTTCACGTAGGTGATGCGCCCCTGCAGGTCGAGCGCACGCATGCCGGTCAGGATGGAGTTCTCCATGGCGCGGCGGAAGTTGGTCTCGGCCATCAGCGCCTGCTGGGCCTGCAGGCGCCGGCGCGTGTGGCGCCAGGTGCCCAGCAGCATCCAGGCGGTCATGGCGCTCAGCACGACGACCAGCAGGAACAGGCCGCTGCCGATCAAGCCCTGCGAGGTGCGGTAGGCCTGGGCGCGCAGGATCAGGCCGTTGCCCACCGGGGACACGGGCACGGCGTACTCGTCGGGCTGGCTGACCCAGGGCAGCAGCTGGGCCGCGGGGCGGCGGCTGGGTGCCGGGGTGCCGGCCAGCAGAGTGTTCTTGCTGTCGACCAGGGTCACGGCGTACTTGGCCATGACTTCGTTGGGGGCGCCGTAGCGCAGCAGGCCGTCGATCGAGTATTCACCCAGGATCACGCCCACGAAGCGCCCCATGTCGGTCAGCGGAATGTGCAGCTGCAGCGGCGCCGGTGGGCTGCTGCTGATCTGGGGCTGGTTGTAGACCGGCTGCATCAGGTCTCGTGCCTGGCTGTAGGCCTGCTCGGTTTCGTCCACCTTGAGCACCTCGCCCGGCACACGGAACTGCGACACCACGATGCTGGGTGTGGTCTGGCTGGCCAGCACGCGCCGGCGGTCGTCGACCCAGCTGATGGCCTGCAGCTCGGGGTACTGGCCGATCAGGGCTTCGGCACGGGCGGCAAACTCGTCGTTGTCCACCTCCTTGTTGGAGATGTCGCGGGCCAGGCGCATCAGCTGCTCCTGGCGCTCCAGCAGGCGCAGGCGCACACGCTGCTGGGCGTATTCGACGTCGCGCTTCACGGTCTCGTGTTCGCGCTCCATTTCCTCCAGGCGCAGATACCAGAAGGCCGACACGATGGCGGCCAGGAACAGCAGCACGGCGGCCAGCGGGGCCAGCATGGCCATGCGGTCCTGGCGGTTGGGCGACTGGCGGCGCCACCAGCCGCGCCAGCCGCTGGGCGTGAGGGCGGCGGCAGCGCGCACGGGGCCGTTCAGTGATGGGGGCAAAGGCATGGCGCGAGTGTAGAGGAGGGGGATCGCTGAACCCGGCCCAGGCCTGGGGTGCCCTGCCTAACCGCAGGGCATGCGGGCGAGGGCATGGGCACTTAATATTTCATATTAAGAAAACACAAACTGCTATTTGAAATTTAAAAGAAAGTGTGGGAAACTCTGCGCACCGTACTAAATTTCGTTGCTCACCCACAAGGAGACAAGCATGTCGGCACTGCCAGAACAAGCCCCGGGTCAGCCCGCGCACGACGCGGACACCCAAGAAACCCGTGAGTGGATGGACGCGCTTGCAGCCGTCATCGACGCCCAGGGCCCCGAGCGGGCCCATTTCCTGATCGAGCAGCTGCTGGAACACGCACGCCAGCACAGCATCGACATGCCGTTCTCGGCCAACACCGGCTACGTGAACACCATCGAGCCAGAGCAGGAGGCGCATTGCCCTGGCAACATCGCGATCGAGAAGCGCCTGCGCGCCTACATGCGCTGGAACGCCATGGCCATGGTGGTGCGCGCCAACCGGCTGAACCCGGCCGACGGCGGTGACCTGGGGGGCCACATCGGCTCGTTCGCCTCGGTGGCCAGCATGTTCGGGGCCGGCTTCAACCATTTCTGGCACGCCGAGAGCGAAGGCCACGGCGGCGACTGCCTGTACATCCAGGGCCACAGCGCGCCCGGCATCTACGCCCGCGCCTTCCTGGAGGGCCGGCTGACCGAGGCCCAGCTCGACAACTTCCGCCAGGAGG
>CAZKDU010000343.1:0-2211 GCA_964551485.1 uncultured Burkholderiaceae bacterium | reverse complement strand
CTTGTCGTCCATGCGGGTGGCGCCGCGCTCGCTCACGTCGGCGGCCAGGGTTTCGATCACGATGTCGCCGGCCGTGGCGGCCAGACGTTCCACCGGGCAGGTGCAGGTGATGTCGCCCACGGTGCGGAAGCGCACGTCGCGCACGACCACCTGCTCGCCGTCCTTGGGTGGGGTCAGCTCGGTCACCGGCACCAGCAGGCCGCGGCGGTCCACCACCTCGCGCTTGTGGGTGTAGTAGATCGAGGGCAGGGCGATGGCCTCGCGCTCGATGTACTGCCACACGTCAAGTTCGGTCCAGTTGCTGATGGGGAACACGCGGAAGTGCTCGCCCTGCTGCAACCGGGTGTTGAACAGGGTCCAGAGCTCGGGGCGCTGGGCCTTGGGCTGCCACTGGCCGAAGCTGTCTCGGTGCGAAAAGATGCGCTCCTTGGCGCGCGCCTTCTCCTCGTCGCGGCGGGCGCCGCCGATCAGCGCGTCGAAGCGGAACTCCTCGATGGCCTCCAGCAGCGTCACCGACTGGTGCACGTTGCGGCTCTCGCCCGGGTGGGCCAGGCGCACGGTGCCGCGCGCCATCGAATCCTCGACGCTGCGCACGATCAGCTCGGCACCCAGTTCCTTGGCGCGGAAGTCGCGGAAGTCGGTCACTTCGGGGAAGTTGTGACCGGTGTCGATCATCAGCAGCGGGTAGGGGATGCGGCCAGCGCCAAAGGCCTTCTCGGCGCACTTGAGCATGACCAGCGAGTCCTTGCCGCCGGAGAACAGCAGGGTCGGTCGCTCGAAGGCGGCCGCCACCTCGCGCAGGATGAAAATGGTTTCTTCTTCCAGCGCATCCAGGTGCTGGTTACTCAGGTGGTGTTGCAACAACTCGGGCTCCGTGCGGGCGTTCATGCCGATGCCTCTTGCTTCGGGGTGACAGATGGGGGCGTGGATTTGACGTGCAGGCCGCATTCCTTGGCGGTTTCCTGTTCCCACCACCACCGGCCGGCGCGGAAGTCCTCGCCCAGGCTGATGGCCCGGGTGCAGGGCGCGCAGCCGATGCTGGGGAAGAACTGGTCATGCAGCGGGTTGTAGTCAACCTGGTGGGCCTGGATGTAGTGCCAGACGTCGCCCCAGGTCCAGTTGGCCAGCGGGTTGAGCTTGATGCGGGCCTCGCTGGTGTCCACCAGCGGCACCTCGGCGCGGGCCTGCGACTGCTCCTTGCGCAACCCGGTGATCCAGGCCTTCTTGCCCTCGAGGGCGCGCGCCAGCGGCTCCATCTTGCGGATGCCGCAGCAGGCCTTGCGCAGCGCCATGCTCTTGTACATGGCGTCCTGGCCTTCGCGTGCCACGAACTGGATCACGGCCTCGTGCACCGGACGGTACACGGTGACCGGCGCGCGCGAAGTGGCCTCGGTGCGCTCCAGCAGCTGCAGCGTCTCGGTGTGCAGCGCGCCGGTCTCCAGCACAAACACCGGGATGTCGAGCTGCAGCGCATTGATCAGGTGGGTGATGACCACGTCCTCCGCGCCCAGGCTGGAGGCCTGGGTCAGGGGCGTGAACTCGGTGGCGGCGCGCTGCAGCAGGGCGCGGGTCTCGGCCAGCTTGGCCTCGAAGTCGGCGCTGGCGCGGGCGTTCAGGGCCATGGCCGAGCCGGCGGCTGGCCGGGCCGGGGCGAAGGCCGATGTGACGGGCAGGGGAGAACTGCTCATGGCTCAGGCGGCTTTCTTGAACAGCGGGGCGGTCTGCACCGCGTCGCCCTGGTAGAAGCCGCTGTAGTGGTCGAGCAGCTTCTGGCCATGGGCCAGGTCCTGGTCGGCGCGCAGCACGGCCTCGGTGAAGCCGCTGCGCTGCATCTGCAGCAGCTGGTCCACCAGCACGTCGCCGGTGGCGCGGATGGTGCCGGCAAAGCCCAGGCGGCGGCGCAGCAGGTAGGCCTGGCTGAAGGCGCGGCCGTCGGTGAACTTGGGAAAGTGCAGGTGCACGGCACGCACACCGTCCAGCGACACGCTGCGCGGGTCGGCGTCGTTGGCGAGCGTCAGCACCTGGGGGTCGGCGGCCTCGGCCGCGGCGTCGTGGGATGCGATCAGTTTCATGGTCTGGGGCTCGGTGGGGCTCAGGCGGCCACGCTGTGGCGGGCGGCGTTGGCGGCGGCCTTGAAGGGGTCCTGGCCGATGCGGTGCAGGGTGTCGATGAAGCGCTCCTGGGGTGCGCGCTGGGCGCGGTAGACGCCCA
>CAZKDU010000342.1:0-2220 GCA_964551485.1 uncultured Burkholderiaceae bacterium | reverse complement strand
CGCGGCCTGCTGCATGTTGTGGGTCACGATGACCACGGTGTACTCGTTCTTGAGCTCGGCGATCAGCTCCTCCACCTTGGCGGTGGAGATCGGGTCCAGCGCCGAGCAGGGCTCGTCGAGCAGCAGCACCTCGGGCTTGATGGCGATGCCACGTGCAATGCACAGGCGCTGCTGCTGGCCGCCGGAGAGGCCTGCGCCGCTCTGGCCGAGCTTGTCCTTGACCTCGTTCCAAAGCGCCGCCTTGCGCAGCGCCCATTCGACGCGGTCGTCCATCTCGGAGGCGTTGAGGCTCTCGAACAGCTTCACACCAAAAGCGATGTTGTCGTAGATTGACATCGGGAACGGCGTCGGCTTCTGAAACACCATGCCGACCTTGGCACGGATCAGCGCCACGTCTTCCTTGGACGCCAGCAGGTCTTCGCCATCGAGCTCGATGCGGCCTTCGGCGCGCTGCTCGGGGTAGAGCTCGTACATGCGGTTGAACGTGCGCAGCAGCGTGGACTTGCCGCAGCCCGACGGCCCGATGAAGGCCGTGACCTTCTTCTCGGGAATGTCGAGGTTGATGCCTTTGAGGGCGTGGAACTTGCCGTAATAGAAGTTCAGGTCTTTGACCGCCAGCTTGGGCTTGGCAGGGGTGGCGACAGAGGTGTCCATAACGTGAGCGGTCCAGTCAGGTCTTGTTGCGCGTCAGCACGCGCGCGAGGATGTTGAGGCCCAGCACGGCCACGGTGATGATGAAGACGCCGGCCCAGGCCAGCTGCTGCCAGTTCTCGTAGGGGCTCATGGCGAACTTGAAGATGGTGACCGGCAGGCTGGCCATGGGCTCGGACAGGCTGGAGGTCCAGAACTGGTTGTTGAGGGCGGTGAACAGCAGCGGCGCGGTCTCACCGGAGATGCGGGCCACGGCCAGCAGCACCCCGGTGATGACGCCCGAGCGTGCGGCGCGCAGTGTGATCAGGGTGATGACCTTCCACTTCGGCGTGCCCAGGGCGTAGGCCGCTTCACGCAAACCGGCTGGCACCAGCTGCAGCATGTTCTCGGTGGTACGGATCACCACCGGGATCACGATCAGCGCCAGCGCCAGCACACCAGCCCAGCCCGAGAAGGTCTTGAAGCGCGTGACCACCACGGCGTAGACGAACAGGCCGATGACGATGGACGGCGCCGACAGCAGGATGTCGTTGACGAAGCGCGTGACCGAAGCCAGCCAGCCCTTGCTGTTGTACTCGGCCAGGTAAATGCCGGCCAGGATGCCGATGGGTGTGCCCACGAAGGTGGCCAGCAGCACCATCAGGAAAGAACCGTACAGCGCATTGGCGATGCCACCGACCTCGTTGGGCGGCGGTGTCATCTCGGTGAAGGTGGCCCAGCCCAGGCCCCCCAGGCCCAGCCACAGGGTTTGCCAGAGGATCCAGACCAGCCAGAACACACCAAAGGCCATGGCTGCGAGCGACAAGGCCAGGGCCGCCTGGTTGATGCGTTTGCGCATGCCGTACTTGGCCAAGCGTGTGTTGTTCAATGCCATCTCACTCACGACTTGGCCCCTTCGCTCTTGCGCAGGCGCGCCAGCAGCAGCTTGGACAGTGACAGCACCACGAAGGTGATGAAGAACAGCACCAGGCCCAGGTAGATCAGTGCAGCCTGGTGCAGGCCGCTGGCGGCCTCGGCGAACTCGTTGGCCAGGGCCGAGGTGATGCTGTTGGCGGCCTCGAACAGGCTGCCCGATTCGAGCTGGTTGAAGTTGCCGATGACGAAAGTCACGGCCATGGTCTCGCCCAGTGCACGGCCCAGACCCAGCATGATGCCGCCAATGACACCCGCCTTGGTATAGGGCAGCACCACGCGCGAGACCACCTCCCAGGTGGTGGCACCCAGGCCATAGGCCGACTCCTTGAGCATGGCCGGCGTGACCTCGAACACGTCGCGCATCACCGAGGCAATGAACGGAATGATCATGATGGCCAGGATGATGCCGGCCGACAGGATGCCGATGCCCACGGGCGGGCCCGACACCAGCGCCCCCAGGTACGGCACACCCGCAAACAATTTTTGCAGCGGTTGCTGCACATAGGTGGCCAGGATGGGGCCGAACACCAGCAGGCCCCACATGCCGTAGACGATGGATGGCACCGCAGCCAGCAGCTCGATGGCCGTGCCCAGCGGGCGCTTGAGCCAGGCCGGCGACAGCTCGGTAAGGAACAGCGCGATGCCGAAGCTCAC
>CAZKDU010000341.1:0-2232 GCA_964551485.1 uncultured Burkholderiaceae bacterium | reverse complement strand
CAGGCCCATGATGAGCAGCACCACAGGGCGGCCGTCCTGGGTGCCGCCGGCGCCACTGTCCTCGACCTCGATCGCCACCCCGTTTGCTCTGATTTTCATAGCATCCTCTTCAGCATCGGAAAGGGCTGGAGCCGGGTTTTATTCATAACCCCGGACTCAGACGAACTCGCGCTCGCGCAGCCATTTGGTGGCGATCCACTTCTCGCCGGCCAGCACCGGGGCGCCACCGTGCAGGGTCTGGGTGTTGGGGTGGGGGCGGTCGTAGCTGAAGAACACGGCGTTGCCGCGCTTGGGGGCGACCTCGAAATTCACGTTGGGGAAGGTGGTGCCGCCGCCCTTCTCGGGCTCGCTGAGGTACATGATCAGCGTGCCCACGCGCTGGCCGCCGCGCTTGAGGATGGTGCCTGTGCCGGGCTCGTCCGGGCTGAAGTAGTCATAGTGCGGCTTGTACTCGGCGCCGGGCCGGTAGCGCAGCACCTGCAGGCCCTCGCCGTTTTCCAGCGGCCAGTTGAGCAGGCGGGCGATGCGCGCCTCGATGCGCTTGATCAGGGCCGTCTCGCCGCGCTGGAAGAACATGCCATCGCTGGTGCGGTCGGGGTTGACCTCCTCGCCGCCGGTCTTCACGGCCACGGTGAGCGAGCGGTTCAGGCGCGGCAGGGCCGCGGCCATGAGGGCGTCGCACTCCTTGTCGGTCAGCAGGCCGCCGAACACCACCACGCGCGGCTGGCGCATGGCGCTGAGCACGTGCACGCGGCGGTCGCCGGCGTCGAGGGACAGCGGCGAATCGGCCAGTGCGGGCTCGGGCACCGGCACGGCCATTGGCAGCTGGGGTTCGTTCGCCGGGGTCTTGCCCATCAGGTGGTCGTGCAGGGTGGTGGCCATGGCCTCGATGGCCACCTCCTGGCGCCAGCCGGCGGCCAGCATGGACTTGAGCACCGCCTCGGCGGTGTGGCCGGCCGCGGTCTGGTCAAGGATCCAGCGGCGCAGTTCGGGGGTGACGGCTTGGCTCATGCAGTTCTCCTGAACACCCACCGGTCGGCACTGCTGGCCGACTCGGTGTAAACGTAGCCTTCGGCGTCGAAGGCCTTGAGTTGCTCCACGCGCCGCACGCGCTGGGTGATGGCGTGGCGCGCCATGAGGCCGCGCGCGCGCTTGGCCAGGAAGCTGATGACCTTGTGCTGGCCATCGGCGCGCGGCTCCTCGAACACACACTCGACCACGCGCGCGCGCAGGGTGCGCCGGTCGACCGACTTGAAGTACTCCTGCGAGGCCAGGTTTACCACCACCGGGTGGGCCTCGCCGGCCTGGCGCGCGTTCAGGTGCTCGGCGATCTGCGCACCCCAGAACTGGTAGAGGTTGCTGCCGTGGGCGGTGTGCAGCCGCGTGCCCATCTCCAGGCGGTAGGGTTGCATCCAGTCGAGCGGCCGCAGCACGCCGTACAGGCCGCTCAGGATGGCCAGGTGCGACTGGGCCCAGTCCAGGTCGGCCGGCCGCAGGCTGCGGGCGTCCAGCCCGCCATAGACGTCGCCGTTGAAGGCCAGCACGGCCGGGCGGGCGTTGCGCACGGTGGCGCGCGGCCGCCAGGCCTGGTAGCGCGCCACGTTGAGCGCCGACAGCGCGTCGCTCAGGCCCATGAGCTCGGCCACCTGCGGCGGCGACAGCCCACGAAGCACCCCGATCAGCTCGGCCGAGCGCTTGGCAAACACAGGCAGGGTGTGGGGCAGGTCGGCCAGCGCCTCGGGCGCGGGCGATTCGTAGTCCAGCGCCTTGGCTGGCGAGAGCAACAACAGCATGCACGACGTCCTTTGCCCGCGCATTATCGGGCAGGGTGGCGGCCGACCCGGGCCCAGACGCCACCGGCGCGACAGGGCCCGCACGACTGGTCGCAGGGAGCCACGGCTGGGGCGGCGGGGCCCGCCGATAAAATCGGGCCTCCATTCACTGTCGCCAGTGGCCCGCGCCGCCACCGCGACCCACCGCTCTGACCACCATGAACGACACCGTGCACCAGCCGGGCCTGCAGTCCCTGTCCAAGTCCTTTGAACCCGCCGCCATCGAAGCCCAGTGGGGTCCCGAGTGGGAGCGGCGCGGCCTGGGCGTGGCGGGCTTCCGCGGCACCGGCGCGCCCGAGGCGCAGGCACCGTCGTTCGCGATCCAGCTGCCGCCGCCCAACGTCACCGGCACCCTGCACATGGGCCACGCGTTCAACCAGACCATCATGGACTCGCTGAC
>CAZKDU010000340.1:0-2234 GCA_964551485.1 uncultured Burkholderiaceae bacterium | reverse complement strand
ACGAGGTTGGCGTTCTGCAGCTTGGCGATCTGCAGCTGGTAGGGGATGCCCCCCACCACGTTGGCCACACGCAGGCCGCGGCAATGCTTGACCAGACCAATGGCGTCGTGCGCCACCTGCTGGGCCAGCTCGCGCGTCGGGCACAGCACCAGGGCGCCGGGCGTGGCGGCCTTGAAGTGGCGCGGGTTGGTCGGGTCCTTGCGGCGCGGGCGCTTGGGCGCGGCTTCGCCACGGGCTTCGGCCTCGGCCACCTGCTGCGCCCAGGCCTCGGCCTCGGCGCGGGCCTGGGCCTGCTGCTGCTGGATCAGGGTGTGCAGCACCGGCAGCAGGAAGGCCGCGGTCTTGCCACTGCCCGTCTGGCTGGACACCATCAGGTCGTTGAAATGGCCGCCCTCGCCGTTGCCCATGGCCAGCGGCACGGCGCGCGCCTGCACGGCGGTGGGCTGGGTGTAGCCGAGGTCGGCCACGGCCTGCTGCAGCTCGGGCGCCAGGCCCAGCAGGGCAAAGCCGTTGGGCTCGGCAGCTGCCTCGGGTTCGGCTGCGGTGGCGGCAGCCACCTCGGGAGCGTCCTGGGCCGGAACGGCGTCGAACACGGTAGAAACGGAAACAGAGGCCGGCGACAGGTCGCCCGGCACGTCAAAAGCGTCGGTCATGGTGGCTCACACAGCGGGCAGCCGTGTCGGCCGGTCCGCGTCGTCAGTGGTTAAGGAACATCAACCATCCAACGACATGCCAACCCCGAGGAAGGGGTGGGTGGCCCATTTGCCATGTGGCGGGCCGGTGCAAGAAGGGAGATGCGCAAGCTGCGCAGAGGAATCTGCGCAGCCCATGATTGTGGCACAGCCCCGTTCAAAAAGCCAGGGTTTTCACCAATTTCATGATGGCCGGGCTCAGTCCTCGAGGCGCAGGAAGCGCTCGCGGTAATGCGCCAGCTCGTCGATGGACTCGTGCACGTCGGCCAGGGCGGTGTGTTTCTGCTGCTTCTTGAAGGCGTTGTAGACCTCGGGGCGCCAGCGCTTGGCCAGCTCCTTGAGGGTGCTGACGTCGAGGTTGCGGTAGTGGAAGAAGGCCTCGAGCCGCGGCATGTACTTGACCAGGAAGCGCCGGTCCTGGCCGATGGTGTTGCCGCACAGCGGCGAGCCGCCTTTGGGCACGTAGGCCTTGAGGAAATCCAGCAGCAGTTGCTCGGCCGTGGCCTCGTCCAGGGTCGAGGCCTTGACCTTGTCGATCAGGCCGCTGCGGCCGTGCGTGCCCTTGTTCCAGGCGTCCATCTGGTTGAGCTGGGCGTCGCTCTGGTGGATGACCAGCACCGGCCCCTCGATGCGCGGCGTGAGGTCGGGGCCGGTGACGACCACGGCGATCTCCAGCAGGCGGTCGGTCTCGGGGTTCAGGCCGGTCATCTCGCAGTCGAGCCAGACCAGGTTCTGGTCGCTCTTGGCCAGGGTCGGGGCAGCGGCAGGGGGGGCGTCGGCGGCAGGCGCCGGGGTCGGGGTGGTGTCGGACATGGGGCCGATTGTCGGTGATGTCCCTGGATCGCCCGGGGGCCCGCCGCCCATGTGCGCGAATGCTCCTACACTTGGCACCCATGTCCTACCCTGCCCTGATGACCCTGGCCCTGGCGCTGCTGCTGGTGGCCAGCCTGCTGGTCAAGTTCTGGCTGGCCACGCGCCAGATCCGCCACGTGGCGCAGCACCGTGCCGCCGTGCCCGCGGCCTTTGCCGCCACCATCTCCCTGGCCGCCCACCAGAAGGCCGCCGACTACACCGTGAGCAAGGCCCGCCTGGGCCTGCTGGACACCGCCGTGGGCGGCGCCGCGCTGCTGGGCTGGACCCTGCTCGGCGGACTCGACGCGCTCAACCAGGCCCTGCTGGCCTGGCTTGGCCCCGGCATGCTGCAGCAGCTGGCCCTGCTCGGCGCGTTCGCGCTGGTCGGCAGCCTGATCGACCTGCCGCTGTCGCTGTACAAGACCTTCGTGCTGGAGGAGCGCTTCGGCTTCAACAAGATGAGCTGGCGCCTGTGGCTGGCCGACGGCCTCAAGTCGCTGCTGCTGGGCGCGGCCATGGGCCTGCCGGTGGCGGCGCTGATCCTGTGGCTGATGGGCGCGGCCGGCGCGCTCTGGTGGCTCTGGGCCTGGGGTGCCTGGATGGGGCTGAACCTGCTGCTGCTGGTGATCTACCCGACCCTGATCGCACCACTGTTCAACCAGTTCAAACCGCTCGACGACGAGGCCCTGC
>CAZKDU010000339.1:0-2237 GCA_964551485.1 uncultured Burkholderiaceae bacterium | reverse complement strand
TGTACGAAGATGTCGCACAGCGCGGCCAGCTTGCGCGCCAGCTCGTCCTTGTTCTTCTTCTCACCCACGTTCAGGCGGCAGTTTTCCAGCAGCACCACCTGGCCCGGGGCCACGCTCACGCCGTCGACCCAGTTGGCCACCAGCGGCACATCACGGCCCAGCAGCTCGCCCAGGCGCGCGGCCACCGGGGCCAGGCTGTCCTCGGGCTTGAACTCACCCTCGGTCGGGCGGCCCAGGTGGCTGGTGACCATGACGGCGGCGCCGGCGTCCAGCGCCATCTGGATGCAGGGCACACTGGCGCGGATGCGCGTGTCTTCGGTGATGCGGCCGGTCTCGTCCTGCGGCACGTTGAGGTCGGCGCGGATGAAGACGCGCTGGTTCTTGGCCTTGCCTTGGGCGCAGAGGTCGGAGAAGCGGATGACGTTCATGGGTTCAAGCGGTGAAGTGCAGGGGGTCAACAGGGGTCGGGCGGGGTGCAGGCACGCAGGCCTGCCCGACGACGGGCAAAGGGGTGATTTTAAGAGCCTGCGCCGCGCCCGGCGGCGCCCCTCACCAGCCCAGCCCCAGGTGCAGCGGCAGGTACACGGCCATGCCGACCACGATGGTGCCGAGCACGGCCTGGCCGGCCCCGCGGCGCCAGAAGAAGAAGGCGGCGCCGGCGGCGGCCGCGTAGAGCCGCGCGTCGGCCCAGGTGTGGACCAGCTGGCCCTGGCTCATGACCACCTCGGGCACGATCACCGCCGCCAGCGCCGCCACCGGCGCGTACTGCAGGCCACGCTCGGCCCACCGCGGCAGGCGCCAGGGCCGGCTGGAGACAAAGAAGAAGCCGCGCGTGAGCACGGTGATGGCGGCCAGGCCGACGATCACGCCCAGCGTCCAGGCGTCGGTGCCGGCCAGGTCAGGGCCATTCATGCGGGGCCTCCGTCGGCGGACCGCTCGCCGCCCGGGGGCGGGCGCTCCAGAAGCAGGCACAGCGCCACCGCCGCCGCGATGGCCACCACGATGTTGAGCTTGAACGGCAGCGCGAACGCCGCCACCGCCGCGGCCCCGGCCACGCCCGCGGCCACCGCGCGCAGCCGCGTGCCCACCAGCGAACAGGCCACGCCCACCAGGGCCAGGATGCCGGCAAACCCCAGGCCCCAGTGCGTGGGGATGGCGTGGGCCAGCCCGATGCCCAGCAGGCTCGCGCCCTGCCAGCTGGCCCAGTTGAAGAAGGCACCGCCCGCCAGGTGGGCGAGCTGGGCCTGCTGCTCGGCCGCGCCCTCGGGCGGGCGCGGGAAGCGGCGCACGAACAGCACGTAGCTGAGGTCGGCCGTGACGTAGCCGCAGAACAGGCGCAGGCCGCGCGGCAGGTGCATGAGGTAGGGACGCAGGTGGGCGCTGAAGACCACGAAGCGCAGGTTCACGCAGAAGCTGGTGGCCAGGATCACCGGCACCGGCGCGCCCGCGGCGATCAGCGGGATGGCGGCGAGCTGCGAACTGCCGGCATAGACCAGCAGGGTCATGGCCAGGGCCTCGACCACGCTCATGCCGGAGTTGACCATGGCCACGCCGGTCATCAGCCCCCAGGCCGCCAGGCCCGGCGCCACCGAGGCCATCTCGCGCAGCCCGCGCCCGAACTCGGGGTGCTGGAGCGTGGCGCGCAGCGAGGTCATGGCGGGGGACCGGGCGGGGCGTCGCTAGGCGGTGCCGGCGGGGTGATCGAACACGGCGCCCACGGGCAGGGCACAACCCCGCAGGAAGTCGGCCGCCGGCAGGCGTTTGCCGCCGGCGCGCTGCAGCTCGGTCAGGCGCAGCACGCCGGTGCCGCACTGCACCGCCACGCCCGCCGCGTCGGCAGAAAGAATCGTGCCGCAGGCCTTGCCAGTGCTGGTGGTGTCGCTATCGATTTCGCAGCGCCAGAGCTTCACGACCTCGCCCCCCAGGGCGCTGGCCGCGCCCGGGAACGGGTCGAACGCTCGCACGCGCCGGGCCAGCTGCGCGGCCGGCAGGGTCCAGTCCAGCGCGGCCTCGGCCTTCTCGATCTTGTGGGCGTAGGTCACGCCCTCGGCCGGCTGCGGCACCGGGGTCAGGCCGCCGCAGGCCGCGATCTCCAGCGCCTCGACGATCAGGCGGCCGCCCAGGTCGGCCAGCCGGTCGTGCAGCGTGGCCGTGGTGTCGTGTGCGGCGATGGCCAGGCGCTCGGTGAGCAGCATGGCGCCAGTGTCCAGCCCGGCGTCCATCTGCATGATGGTGAC
>CAZKDU010000338.1:0-2239 GCA_964551485.1 uncultured Burkholderiaceae bacterium | reverse complement strand
TGCGCCATCAGGAACTCCATCTGGTCCGCCAGGATGCGGCGGTTGCGCAGGATGAAGTCTTCCCACAGGCTGGGCACATAAGGTGCGTACAGCAGCGGCATGTGGGCCTGCTCGGGCGTGCGGCTGCTCTTGCGGTGGTTGCAGGCACGGCAGGCCGTGACCACGTTCATCCAGTGGTCGCGGCCGTTCTGGGCAAACGGGGTGATGTGCTCGCGCGTGAGCTCGTCTTCGTGGAACAGGTCGCCGCAGTAGGCGCAGACATTGCGGTCGCGCGCGAACAGCTTGGTGTTGGTCAGGCCGGGCTTGAGGTCGAACGGGTTGATGTTGGGCACGCCCTTGGTGCCGATGATGCTGTTGACCCGCACGATCGATTGCCGGCCGGTCACCGCGTTGTGGCCGCCGCGGAACACCGCGACCTCGCCGCCGGACTCCCAGCGGACCTCGTCGGCAGCATAGTGCGTCACCGCCTGCTCCAGCGATATCCACGATTGCGGCAGCCCTTGGGCCGACAGCTTCAAGACCTTCACAACACGCCTCCAGACAACAATCCAAAAACCACTGACTCAGGCTACGCGGGTGTCTCAAACCAGGGCGCCCCATGGGGTGCACCGGCATCGGACACAATATACCTTGTTTCGGTGACATTCATAAGTCATTTCGACCACCAGCCCTTGTTGTGTGGGCATTGTTTGCTATCAAAAAGATACTGAAAAGGCTTGCCCGATGAAGGTGTTCCGAGGCTTTCAGCACCCTGGCATGGCCAGCGCTTGCGCGCTGACCATCGGCAACTTCGACGGTGTGCACCGCGGCCACCAGGCCATGCTGGGCCTGCTGCGCAGCGAGGCCCAGCACCGCGGCGTGCCCAGCTGCGTGATGACCTTCGAGCCACACCCGCGCGACTACTTCGCCGGCGTGGCGCGCAAGCCCGACCTGGCGCCGGCGCGCATCGGCACGCTGCGCGACAAGCTCTCCGAACTGGCCGCCTGCGGCGTGGACCAGTGTGTGGTGCTGCGGTTCGACGCGCGCCTGGCGCGCCAGACGCCGCAGGCCTTCATCGACGACGTGCTGGTGGCCGGCCTGGGCGTGCGCTATGTGCTGGTGGGTGACGACTTTCGCTTCGGCGCGCAGCGCGCCGGCGACTACGCCCTGCTCGACGCCGCTGGCGACCGCCTGGGCTTCGACGTGGCGCGCATGAACAGCTACGAGGTGCATGGCCTGCGTGTGTCCAGCTCGGCCGTGCGTGAAGCCCTGGGCCAGGGCCGCATGGCCGACGCCGCGCGCCTGCTCGGCCACCCCTACACCATCAGCGGCCACGTGGTGCACGGGCGCAAGCTCGGGCGCAAGCTGGGCGCCTCGGCCAGCGGGCAGCACGACGGCTTTCGCACCCTGAACCTGCGCTTTGCGCACTGGAAGCCGGCGGCCAGCGGCATCTTCGTGGTGCGTGTGCACGGCCTGGGCGACACGCCCCTGGCCGGCGTGGCCAACCTCGGGGTGCGCCCCTCGCTCGACGCCGACGACGTCAATGGCGGCCGCGTGCTGCTGGAGACGCATTGCCTCGACTGGCCGGCCGGGCTCGGCCCGGAGGGGGGCTACGGTAAAATCATCCGTGTGGAACTGCTGCACAAACTGCACGACGAGCTGCGCTACGACAGCCTGGAGGCCCTGACCCGCGGCATCGCCCGGGACTGCGCCGACGCGCGCACGTTCTTTGCCTCCATGCACGCAGAAACCCACCGCCAGACCACACGCGACCGAATTTAGCCGGGCCTCGCCGCCGCGCCGGGCTTGCCGCAGCCGGGCGGGCCGGGCCCAGCACCCCATACCGCCGCCACCTGCGGCCGCCCCCTTGGCGGGCGCCTCCGCCCGGCCTTTGCCGCCCCGTTTTCCGAGAGCCCCGCGCCACCATGTCTGACCAGCCCACCGATTACCGCCGCACCCTGAACCTGCCCGACACGCCCTTCCCCATGCGCGGCGATCTGCCCAAGCGCGAGCCGGGCTGGGTCAAGGCCTGGGAAGAACAGGGCCTGTACAAGCGGCTGCGCGACGCCAGCTGCGGCCGGCCCAAGTTCGTGCTGCACGACGGCCCGCCCTATGCCAACGGCGACATCCACATCGGCCACGCCGCCAACAAGATCCTGAAGGACATGATCGTCAAGGCACGCCAGCTGGCCGGCTTTGACGCCGCGTACATCCCGGGCTGGGACTGCCACGGCCTGCCGATCGAGAACCAGATCGAGAA
>CAZKDU010000337.1:0-2252 GCA_964551485.1 uncultured Burkholderiaceae bacterium | reverse complement strand
TCTGCGCCAGCGCCGTGGTGCGCGAGCCGGGTGAGGTCAACCACCGCTGCTCGGGTGGCCTGTTCTGCGGCGCCCAGCGCAAACAGGCCCTGCTGCACTACGCCCAGCGCCGCGCCCTGGACATCGAGGGCCTGGGCGAGAAGCTGGTCGACCAGCTGGTGGACGCCGGCGTGGTCAAGACCCTGCCCGACCTGTACCGCCTGGGCCTGACGGCGCTGGTGGCGCTGGAACGCATGGCCGAGAAGTCGGCGCAGAACGTGCTCGACGCGCTGCAGCGCAGCAAGCAGACCACGCTGCCACGCTTCCTGTTCGGCCTGGGCATCCGCCACGTGGGCGAGGCCACCGCCAAGGACCTGGCGCGCCATTTCGGCGGTCTCGACGCGGTCATGGACGCCACCGTCGAGCAGCTGCTGGCCGTCAACGACGTCGGTCCGGTGGTGGCCAAGGCCATCCACACCTTCTTTGCCCAGCCCCACAACCGCGAGGTGGTGGAGCAGCTGCGCGCCAGTGGCGTGGCCTGGCCCGAGGGCGCGCCGGCCGAGCGCGCCACGCTGCCGCTGGCCGGCCAGACCTATGTGCTGACCGGCACCCTGCCCACGCTCACGCGCGAAGACGCCAAGGCCCGGCTCGAAGCGGCCGGCGCCAAGGTGGCGGGCTCGGTCAGCAAGAAGACCACGGCCGTGGTGGCCGGTGCCGAGGCCGGCAGCAAGCTGGACAAGGCGCGCGACCTGGGTGTGCCCGTGCTCGACGAGGCCGGCCTGCTGGAGCTGCTGCATGGCGGTGCGTGAGATCCTGAAGATGGGCGACCCGCGCCTGCTGCGCGTGGCCCAGCCGGTGCCGCCGGCCTGGTTCGGCAGCGCCCCGCTGCGCGCGCTGGTGGCCGACCTGCTCGACACCATGGCCGCGGCCCGCGGTGCCGGTCTGGCCGCGCCGCAGATCGGCGAGGACTGGCAGGTGGTGGTGTTCGGCAGTGGCGCGCCCAACCCGCGCTACCCCGAGGCCCCGGTGGTGCCGCACACGGTGCTGCTGAACCCGGTGCTGACGCCGCTCGGCGACGAGGAGGAGCTGGGCTGGGAGGGCTGCCTCTCGGTGCCCGGGCTGCGTGGCCAGGTGCCACGCTGGCGCCGCCTGCGCTACCGCGGCGTCGATCCCGAGGGCGCGCCGATCGAGCGCGAGGCTGAAGGCTTTCACGCGCGCGTGGTGCAGCACGAGTGCGACCACCTGATCGGTCGGCTCTACCCCACCCGCATGCGCGACCTCACGCGCCTGGGCTACACCGAGGTGCTGTTCCCCGGCCTGGCCGCCGCGGCGGGCGACGACGACTGACGCCATCGCCCCGGTGCACCCGGGCCGGCCGGGCGCCGGGCCCATGCCCTGCCTGCCGCGTTGCCGGCCAGCGCAGGCGCCGGTCCGTGCGGCCCGGCCCGGCGATGTGGGAACCCACAATGGCAAAAGCGCCACGCTGTCCTAAAGTGAACAGGTTCGCGGGTGTGTGCCAAGGCACACGCCCGTTTTCCCAGCCAACGGAAAGTCGCGCCATGTCCTCCTCTTTTCCCGCCAAGAAGCCGCTTTACAAGTCCCTGTACGTGCAGGTGCTGTTCGCCGTGGCCGTGGGTGTCCTGCTCGGGCATTTCTACCCGCAGCTCGGCGCCGACATGAAACCCCTGGGGGATGGCTTCATCAAGCTCATCAAGATGATCATCGCCCCCATCATCTTCTGCACCGTGGTGGTCGGCATCGCCGGCATGGAGGACATGAAGAAGGTGGGCAAGACCGGCGGTCTGGCACTGCTGTACTTCGAGATCGTCAGCACGCTGGCGCTGGTCGTGGGCCTGGTCATCGTCAACCTGGTGCAGCCCGGCCACGGCATGCACGTGGACCCGGCCACGCTGGACACCAAGGGCATCGCCGCCTACACCGGCCCTGGCAAGATGCAGGGCACGGTGGACTTCCTGCTCAACGTGATCCCGACCTCGGTGGTCGATGCGTTCGCCAAGGGCGAGATCCTGCAGGTGCTGCTGTTCTCGGTGCTGTTCGGCTTTGCGCTGCATTCGTTCGGCGGGCGCGGCACCCTGGTGTTCGACTTCATCGAGCGCTTCTCGCACGTGTTGTTCAACATCGTGGGCATCATCATGAAGGTGGCCCCGATCGGTGCCTTCGGTGCCATGGCCTTCACCATCGGCAAGTACGGCGTGGGCTCGCTGGCCTTGCTGGGCCTGCTCATGGCCACCTTCTACCTGACCTGCCTGGTC
>CAZKDU010000336.1:0-2262 GCA_964551485.1 uncultured Burkholderiaceae bacterium | reverse complement strand
CCTGGTCGGGCCGGATGAAGCCGGCCAGCACCATCAGCAGCGTCGTCTTGCCCGAGCCCGAAGGGCCGAGCAGCGTGAGGAACTCGCCGCTCGCCACGTCGAGGTCGACGTCGTCCAGGGCCCGCACCGGGCCGTACGTCTTGCGCAGGCCGCGCAGGGTGATCGGGACGGCCTGGTGCGGCCCGGCCCTCACTCCGTGAGCATGTTCTGGTAGGCCGCCGCGGCCTGCGCCTCGAACTTGGCGTACCAGTCGAGGTTGATCGGCAGCTGCCGGGCGGCGTTCTCCGGGAACGAAGGCAGCCGCCGCGCGTAGGCCGCGTCGATGGTGCCGAGCTCGTAGGCCTTCTTGTTGGTGGGCCCGTAGGTGATGTACTTGGTGAACTCGGCCTGGTAGTTGGCCTTCACGATCTCGGCCAGGAACTTCATCGCCGCGTCCTTGTTCGGCGCGCCCTTGGGGATGGCGTAGCAGTCGTAGTCGAGCAGGGCCTGGTTGAAGGTGTAGGCGACCTTGCCGCCGTCCTTGGCCACCACGTCGAAGCGGCCGTTCCAGCCGGTGACCATGTCGACCTCGCCGTCCTTCATGAGCTGCGCGTGCTGCGCGCCCGAGCTCCACCACACCGCGATGTGCGGCTTGAGCTCCTTGATCTTCTTGATGGCACGCTCGATGCCGCCCGGCGCCGAGAGCACCTCGTACACCTTGTTGGGTGGCACGCCGTCGGCCATCAGCGCCGGCTCCAGCGCGCCGGCCACGCCCTTGCGGTAGGCGCGCTTGCCGGGAAACTTCTTCACGTCCCAGAAGTCGGCCCAGCTCTGCGGGCCCTTGTCGCCGTAGGTCTTGGTGTTCCAGGCGAGCACGGTGGAGAAGACGTCGCCGCCCACGCAATACTCGGTGGCCAGCCCGGGCGCGAAGTTGCTGATGTCGATGACCTTGTAGTCGAGCTTCTCGAGGATGCCTTCGGCGCCGGCGCGCGCCGCGCTGCCCGAGCCGCTGGCCACCACGTCCCACGTGACGGCGCCGGCCTTCACCTTCAGGCGCAGGTCGGCGATGCCGGTGTAGGTCTCTTCCTTCACCGTCATCTTCAGGGCCGCGGCGGCCGGCTGGAAGAGCGCCTTGCTCTGGCCTTCCTGATACGCACCGCCAAATGACACCACGGTGATCTGCTGCGCCCATGCCACCGGCGCCGCCAGGGCCGCGGCCAGTGCCAGCGCGCGCAGGGCCGCCGAAGGCTTGCGCAGGGATGGCTCGCTCTGCTGGGCTGAACGCATGGCTGGAACTCCTCGTGGTGTGGGGCAAGGCCGGGCCGGCAGCGCGCCCGCGCTTCGGCCTCGTGGAACGAGTGTGTGCAGGGGTGGCCCGGCACGACAGGGCCATTCTGAACTGCAGGGCAGACCGCTTTGCACCGGGTTGAACCCCTGCCGGCCACCGCGTGCGCCGGCCTAGCATGGGCCATGGCTTCCACCCGCCACGCCGTCGTCGTGGGCGCCGGCATCGTCGGCATCTGCACCGCCATCGAACTGCGCCGCCAGGGGCTGGCCGTCACCGTGCTCGATCGGCTCGAGCCCGGGCAGGGCTGTTCGTTCGGCAATGCCGGCATCCTGGCCGCGCACGCGGTGGTGCCCATCGGCCTGCCGGGCGCGGGCGGGCAGTTGCCGCGCATGCTGTTCGACGCCGAGAGCCCGCTGGCGCTGCGCTGGGGCTCGCTGCCGCGCACGCTGCCGTGGCTGCTGCGCATGCGGCGCGACTCCACGCCGGCGCGGGTGCAACAGATCGCCGACGCGATGAAGGCGCTGTACCGCAGCACGCTGGAGTTGCATCAGGCGCTGGCGCGGGAGGCGGGTGCGCCCGAGCTGGTGCAGCCGACACCCGGCCTCTACGTGCACCGCAGCCCCGCGGGCATCGATCTCGAGCAGGGCCTGGCGTGGCGGCTGCGCCGCGAGCGTGGTGCGCACATCGAGTTGCTCGAAGGTGCGGCGCTGCGCGAGGCCGAGCCCGCGCTCTCGCCCGAGTTCACGCGCGGCGTGCGCATGGGCCCGATGGGCTGCACGGTGAATCCGCTGCGGCTGGTGCAGGCCTACGCCGCGCTGCTGGTGCGCATGGGTGGGCAGGTGCGGCGCGCAGCCGTCAGCCACCTGCAGCCCGGTGGCGACGGAGTCACCGTGCACACCGACGCCGGGCCGGTGCCCGCCGACGTGGCCGTGGTGGCCGCGGGGGCGTGGAGCGCCGAGTTGCTGAAGCCGCTCGGCCTGAACTTGCCACTGATC
>CAZKDU010000335.1:0-2290 GCA_964551485.1 uncultured Burkholderiaceae bacterium | reverse complement strand
CCCATGTAGTAGGCCGCAAGCTGGTTCTGCGACGAGGCCTGCATGGCGATGCCGAGCTTGCTGTAGCGGAACAGCACGAACAGCCCGGCACACAGCAGCGCGGTGGCGGCGATCACCACCAGCTGCTCGGCATTGAGCACCAGCCCGCCGAGCTTGTAGATCTCGTCCTTGTACGGCACGGCCAGGGTGTGGGTGTCGGTGCCGATGCCCGGGATCATGGTGACCAGGCCGCGCATGACGTAACCGATGCCGATGGTCAGCAGGACGATGGAGAACGCCGGCTGGCCCAGGATGGGCCGCACCACCAGGCGCTCCAGCGCAATGCCGAACACCGCCATGGCGGCAATGCTGGCCGGCACCGCCAGCCAGAACGGGAAGTCGAGTGCACCCATCAGCGCCAGGCCGCAGAACGCACCCAGCATCATCAGTTCACCCTGCGCGAAGCTCACGGTTTCCGTGGCCTTGTAGATCAGCACGAAGCCCAGCGCGATCAGGCCGTAAATGCAACCTTGCGCAACGCCGCTGATGACCAGTTGCACAAACTGCACGTCATCTCCTGAATTCTTGTTCAGGATTTATACAAGCCCGGGCCGCGAAACCGCTCAGGGTTGGCCCGGATACAGGCGCGAATAGGGATCGGGACTAATCCCAACCATGAAAACCCCTATCACTGTCCATGTGGACCGGACCCTGGGCCAGGTCTGGGTCGTCACGCTGAACCGGCCCGAGGTGCGCAACGCGGTGGATGCCGACACTGCCCAGGCGCTGCACCGGGCCTTTCTGGATTTCGAGGCCGACCCCGAGGCGCGCGTGGCGGTGTTCCATGGCGCCCACGGTCACTTCTGCGCCGGCTGGGACCTGCAGGCCGGGGCCCGGCTGCGCGCCACCGGGGCCGCGGTGTTCGAGCCGCTGCAGGTCGACGCCCAGGCCCTGGCCGGCCAGCCCAGCGTGCCAGGCCCGCTCGGGCCCATGGGGCCGTCGCGGCTGTTGCTGTCCAAGCCGGTGATCGCCGCCGTCAGCGGCGCCGCGGTGGCCGGCGGCATGGAGCTGGCCCTGTGGTGCGACCTGCGCGTGATGGAGGCCGACGCCTATTTCGGCGTCTACTGCCGCCGCTTCGGCGTGCCGCTGATCGACGGTGGCACGGTGCGGCTGCCGCGCCTGGTGGGCCTGGGCCACGCGATGGACTGGATCCTGACCGGCCGCAAGGTCGAGGCCGACGAGGCGCTGCGCACCGGCCTGGCCAACCGTGTGGTGCCGCCGGGCCAGGCGCGCGCCGCCGCCCTGACCCTGGCTCAGGCGCTGTGCGGATTTCCGCAGGCCACGCTGCGCGCCGACCGGCTCAGTGCCTACGCCCAGCACGGCCTGCCACTGGCGCAGGCCCTGGCCCAGGAGTGGGAGGGCGGCCGCAACTGCCTGGGCGAGGCCCTGGAAGGCGCGGCGCGTTTTGCCGCCGGGGCCGGCCGTCACGGCCGTTTGGATGAATGAAAAACGCCTTCAGCCCTTGCCTTTACTAGATTGTTTGCTATGAAATATGTAGCAAACAGGGCGCAGGCGCTGCGCTCGGTCCTGATCAGTCGCGCGGGATTGGGCGCGGCCGGCCCTGCTCGTCGATGGCCACGTAGGTCAGGTTGGCTTCGGTCACCTTGACGTAGCGGCCCTGCGACTGGAAGCGCTCGGCGAACACCTCGACGTTCACCGTGATGGAGGTGTTGCCCACGCGCGCCACGTCGGAGAAAAAGCTCAGGATGTCGCCCACGCGCACCGGCTGCTTGAAGATGAACTGGTTGACCGCCACCGTGGCCATGCGGCCCTTGACGGCGCGCGCCGCCATCACCGCGCCGGCCAGGTCCACCTGGGCCATGACCCAGCCGCCGAAGATGTCGCCGTTGGCGTTGCAGTCGGCCGGCATGGGGATGACCTTGAGCACCAGTTCCTTGTCTGTGGGCAAGGGCGTGTGGAGCGCACTGAGGGGGGCGGACATGGGCACAATCTCCTGAAAACAACTCCCACGATTGTCCCCCATGCGCTCCTACGCGGCCCGCCTGCCGTCGGCCATGCCGTCCCCCCCGTCCCCCAACCCTGCGCCAGCGCGGCCTCGCTCCGACGGGGCCACGCTGCGCCGCCTGTTCCCCTACCTGTGGCGCTACCGCTGGCGCGTGCTGGCGGCGCTGGCCTTCATGGTCGGGGCCAAGCTGGCCAACGTGGGCGTGCCGCTCTTGCTCAAGCACCTGGTGGACGCCATGAGCCTCAAGCCGGGCGACCCGGCGGCGCTGCTGGTGGTGCCGGCCAG
>CAZKDU010000334.1:0-2300 GCA_964551485.1 uncultured Burkholderiaceae bacterium | reverse complement strand
CATGAACCCGCTGCTGCTCAAGCCCGAGCACGACACCCACAGCCAGGTGGTGCTGCTGGGCCAGGTCGACGCGGCGCTCTCGGCCATGCCCTGGCGCGGGCGCAGCGCCAGCGTCTGGCCGGTGCTGGCACAGGCGCTGGACGCGCTGCGCGCCGAGCACGACGTGGTGGTGATCGAAGGCGCGGGCTCGCCGGCCGAGATCAACCTGCACGCCAGCGACGTGGTCAACATGCGCGTGGCGCGCCACGCCCAGGCGCGCTGCCTGCTCGTGACCGACATCGACCGCGGCGGCGCCTTCGCCCACCTGTACGGCACCTGGGCGCTGCTGCCCGAGGACGAGCGCACGCTGATCCGGGGTTTCGTGCTCAACAAGTTCCGTGGCGATGCCAGCCTGCTGGCGCCCGCGCCCGAGCAGCTGCAGGCGCTGACCGGCGTGCCCACTGTGGCCACGCTGCCCATGTGGTGGCAGCACGGCCTGCCCGAAGAGGACGGGGTGTTCGACATGGCCCCCACGCTCGGCACTGGCGTGTCCTCGCTGCCCCCCGAGGGGGCTGCCGCGCCCAGCGGCGGCCCGGCGGGGCGGCGGACCTCGCCGCTCACCATCGCCATCGTGGCCGCTCCCCGCAGCAGCAACCCCGCCGCGTTCCCGCCGCTCAAGAACGTGCCCGGCCAGCGCCTGGCCTGGGTGCGCAGCCCGGCCGAGCTGGCCGGCCTGGGCCCCGGGGACTGGGTGGTGCTGCCCGGCTCCAAGCACACCAGTGGCGACCTGGCCTGGCTGCGCGCGCAGGGGCTGGACGCGGCCATTGCGCGCCACGCGGGGCAGGGCGGCCGGGTGCTGGGCATCTGTGGCGGCCTGCAGATGCTGGGCGAGGCGCTGGTCGACCCGCACGGCATCGACGGCAACGCGCCTGGCCTGGGCCTGCTGCCGCTGGTGACCGTGTTCGAGGCCGACAAGACCGTGCGCCACACCGCCACGCGCTTCGGCGCGCTGCACGGGCCCTGGGCCGCGCTCTCGGGCGTGGCCGCCCGGGGCTATGAGATCCACCACGGTCGCACCGAGCCGCACCCGGCCATGGCCGCGCCGCACGCCGTGCTGCCTGGGGGCCTGGGCTGGCAGAGCGCCGACGGCCGTGTGCTCGGCGTCTACCTGCACGGCCTGTTCGAAGACCCGGCCGTGCTGCGCGCGCTGTTCGGTGCCCAGGTGCCGACGCTGGACACGGTGTTCGAGCGCTTGGCCGACTTCATCGGCGAGCATTTCGCGCCGGGCGTGCTGGACACGCTGGCCGCGCCCTGAGGTCACGCCCCCGTCTGTGCCCATTCCCTACCCGTTGACCCCATGACCTCCGACCTGACCCTGCCCGACGTGCCGGACCTGCACGACCCCGCCCTGGCCCGGCGTCTGCAGCATGTGCTGGACCACAAGACCAAGCCGCTGGGCGCGCTCGGCCTGCTCGAGGCGCTGGCGCTGCGGCTCGGCCTGGTGCTGGGCAGCGAGGCGCCGGCGCTGCAGGCGCCGCAGCTGCTGGTGTGCGCGGCCGACCACGGCCTGGCCGCACGCGGCGTTTCGGCCTACCCGAGCGACGTGACCTGGCAGATGGTGGAGAACTTCCTCGCCGGCGGCGCCGCCGTGAGCGTGCTGGCGCGCCACCACGGCCTGGCCCTGACCGTGGTCGACTGCGGCGTGCGCCACGACTTCGCGCCGCGCCCCGGCCTGCTGGTGCGCAAGGTCGCGCCCGGCACCGCCGACGCCTCGGCCGGCCCGGCCATGACGCCCGCGCAGTGTGCCCAGGCCCTGGCGCACGGCAGGGACGTGGTGCGCGGCCTGCCGGGCAACGTGCTGCTGCTCGGCGAGATGGGCATCGGCAACACCTCGGCCGCCGCGCTGCTGCTGGCGCGCCTGGCCGGGCTGGACGTGGCCGAGTGCACCGGCGCCGGCACCGGCCTGGACGCGGCCGCCGTGCTGCGCAAGACCGCCGTGCTGCGCGAGGTGCTGGCGCGCCACGCCGACGCCACCACGCCGCTGGCGGCGCTGGCCGCGTTCGGCGGCTTCGAGATCGCCACCCTGGCGGGGGCGGTGCTGCAGGCCGCGGCCGAACGCCGTGTGGTGCTGGTGGACGGCTTCATCGCCAGCGCCGCCGTGCTGGTGGCGCAGGCCCTGCGCCCGGCCGTGGCGCAGCGCTGCGTGTACGCGCACCGCTCGGGCGAGCGCGGCCACGCGCTGATGCTTGCGCACCTGGGCGCCGAGCCGTTGCTCGACCTCGGCCTGCGCCTGGGCGAGGGCTCGGGCGCGGCCCTGGCCT
>CAZKDU010000333.1:0-2300 GCA_964551485.1 uncultured Burkholderiaceae bacterium | reverse complement strand
GGACTTCATCCTGATCTACCGCATCAGCCTGATCGACCTGATTCCCGGCGGCAGCACCTGGGACGAGGTGCTGGCGCTGGCGCGCGCCATCAGCGCCGCCGGCGCCACCATCCTGAACACCGGCATCGGCTGGCACGAGGCGCGCATCCCGACGATTGCCACCAGCGTGCCCCGCGGCGCGTTCACCTGGGTCACCCGCAAGCTGCGTGATACGTTGCGTGCCGAGGGCAACCTCATTCCGGTGGTCACCAGCAACCGCATCAACATGCCCGACGTGGCCGAGGACATCCTGGCCCGCGGCGACGCCGACATGGTCAGCCTGGCGCGCCCTTTCCTGGCCGACCCCGAGTTCGTGGCCAAGGCCGCCACAGGCCGCAGCGACGAGATCAACACCTGCATTGCCTGCAACCAGGCTTGCCTGGACCACGCCTTCAAGAACAAACTGGCGAGCTGTTTGGTCAACCCGCGCGCCTGCCACGAGACCGAATTGGTGATTTCGCCCGCGCTGCAGAAAAAACGCTTCGCGGTGGTGGGTGCCGGGCCGGCTGGCCTGGCGGCGTCCACCACGCTGGCGCAGCGCGGGCACGAGGTCCACCTGTTCGATGCAGCCGACCGCATCGGCGGCCAATTCAACATGGCCAAGACCATCCCCGGCAAGGAAGAGTTCCACGAGACCCTGCGCTACTTCGCCCGCCAGATCGACAAGACCGGCGTGCAACTGCACCTGGGCCGGCGCGTGGCCGCGCCCGACCTGGTGGCACAGGGCTTCGACGGCGTGCTGCTGGCCACCGGCATCACCCCGCGCAACCCCCGTATTGCCGGACAAGACCACCCCGCTGTGCTGACTTATATCGACGTGCTGCTGCACAAGAAGCCGGTGGGCCAGCGCGTGGGCATTCTGGGCGCGGGCGGCATCGGCTTTGATGTGGCCGAGTATTTGTCGCACGGTGCGGACCAGGGCCATCCCTCCACCACGCTGGACACCAGCGCCTGGCTGCAGGAGTGGGGCGTGGCCGACCCGCAGGCGCACCGCGGCGGGCTCGTCAAACCCCAGCCTTTGCCGGCGGCGCGCGAGGTCACGCTGCTGCAGCGCAAACCCGGCAAGACCGGCCAGACCCTGGGCAAGACCACCGGGTGGATCCACCGCGCCACGCTCAAATCCAAGAACGTGCAAATGGTCACCGGCGTCAACTACGAACGCATCGGGCCGCTGCCCTCGGGCAAGGGCGTGGGGTTGGCCGTGAGTTTCGGCGAGGACCGGAAAGACGCCGAGGTGCTGGCCTTCGACACCCTGGTGCTGTGCACCGGCCAGGAACCGCTGCGCGAGCTGCAGGCGCCGCTGCAGCAGGCCGGTGTGGCGGTGCACCTGATTGGCGGCGCCTTCGAGGCCGGCGAGCTGGATGCCAAGCGGGCCATCGACATGGGAGCCCGGCTGGCGGCCCGGCTCTGAAGACAAAGAGCCCTCGGCAAATCAGCGATCTGCCAGAGGCTTGGGTTCTGGTGGCGCTTCAGCAAGCGCAAGCCGGTGCCGACCGTACCGGGAGCAGCCCAGGCCAGTTGGCGACATGGCGGCAACATGAGGCGCAAAACCCCGGAAAACAAAAAGCCACCGCAGGGGTGGCTTTTGAGCCAAGTGATTGATTCACGAGGCTTGATTTTGGTGGCGCTTCACGGATTCGAACCGCGGACCTGTGGATTATGATTCCATCGCTCTAACCGACTGAGCTAAAGCGCCACGAACCCAAAATTATAGCCGGAGTTTCAGCGGTGCTGGAATGCCGGCTTGCGTTTGTTCACGAAGGCGTCCATGCCTTCCTTCTGGTCGGCGGTGGCGAACAGTGCGTGGAACAGGCGGCGCTCGAACATCACGCCGTCGGCCAGCGTGCCCTCGAAGGCACGGTTCACCGATTCCTTGGCGGCCATCACGGCGACCTGGGAGAACTCGCAGATCTGCAGGGCCGCGCCCAGCGCCTCGTCCTGCAGCTTGTCCAGCGGCACCACGCGGCTCACCAGGCCGGCGCGCTCGGCCTCGGTGGCGTCCATCATGCGGCCGGTCAGGGTCAGGTCCATGGCCTTGGCCTTGCCCACGGCGCGTGGCAGGCGCTGCGTGCCGCCAGCCCCCGGGATGATGCCGAGCTTGATCTCGGGCTGGCCGAAGCGCGCGTTGTCGGCGGCAATGATGAAGTCGCACATCATGGCCAGCTCGCAGCCGCCGCCCAGGGCAAAGCCGCTCACGGCGGCGATCACCGGCTTGCGGATGCCGCGGATGGTTTCCCAGTTGCGGGTGATGTAGTCGCCCT
>CAZKDU010000332.1:0-2324 GCA_964551485.1 uncultured Burkholderiaceae bacterium | reverse complement strand
CGTGCGTGTGTGCGGGTAAATCCAGAGAATCTCGTCGCGCTCGTGGGCGATGGCCGCCGGATGCACATTGGACAGGCCACTGCGCGCCAGCCGCGGTTTGAGCGCCTCCAGCCGGTGCGCCGAGGTGTCGAAGGCATAGAGCCGGCCGGTGTTGCGCATGGCCGCGCCCAAGGCCAGGGTCTTGCCGCCGGCACCGGCGCAGAAGTCCACGACCATCTCGCCGCGTTTGGGGTCCAGCAGCAGGGCCAGCAGTTGCGAGCCCTCGTCCTGCACCTCCAGCGCGCCACGGGTGAAGGCGTCGAGCTTGTTCAGTGCCGGCTTGCCCTGCACCCGCAGGCCCCAGGGTGAATACGGCGTGGCTTCGGCGCGGATGCCGGCCTTGGCGAGTTCCTTCTGCACGGCCTCGCGCTTGTCGTTCAGGGCGTTCACGCGCAAATCCAGCGGGGCGACTTGGTTCAGGCTGTCCACGAGCGGCCAGAAGCCGTCGCCCAACTGGGCCTTGAGCGGGGCCACCAGCCATTCGGGCAGGTTGTGGCGGTGCCGCTCCAGCAGGTCGGCCGGGTCGATGGCGTCGCAGCGGTCCAGCCAGGCTTTTTCGGTGTCGTTGAGCGCACTTTTCAGGAAGTCGCGCGGGCCATGGAAGCCCAGGATGGCCAGGCGCCGCGGCTTGGGGCCGCTGCCCGCGGGCGCGAGGTGGTCAAAGCGCAGCTTCTGGCGCAGCACGGTGTAGGCGGTTTCGGCCAGGGTGGCGCGCTCGCGCGGGCCCAGGGCCCGGTGCTCACGGAAATAGCGGGACACCACCGCGTCGGCCGGGTGCTCGAAGCGCAGGACGAGTTGGACAAGCTCGGTACAGGCGTCGAGCAGGGCTTTAGGATGCATAGCCTGCGATTGTCCCACCTTGGCGGCCCGGCCCGGGCCGTGCTGCCAGGGAGAGTCGCCCGAGCCTCTTGTCCAGTCCGCTCAGCGAACCGTTCACGCGACCCGTTCCGCCCGGCACGCTCACCACCGATTCATTGACCTGGTCTTCTCCACCCTGTTGCCACGCCACACCCTATGAACCAGCCCCCTGCCCAGCCGACCGACACCGACCTGCCGCCCCTGATCGAGACCCGGCCGGGCCTGTATCGCCATTACAAAGGCGGGCTGTACCGCGTGCTGGGCACGGTGCGCCACAGCGAAACCCTGGAGCCGCTCACGCTGTACCAGGCCCTCTATGGTGCCCGGGGCCTGTGGGTGCGGCCCGCCGCCATGTTTCAAGAGCACGTGGAACGGCCCGGCTCGCACGGACCGCTGCAGCAGCCGCGTTTTGCCTGGATGGAGGATCAAAACAGCCTCCAGCCCTTGCCGGATGGACTTGAGTAGCTACGCTTTTTGTAGCAACTCGGCAATGGCGCGGGGGTAGATCAGGTGCTCCTGACTGAGCACGCGCTCGGCCAGCTGCGCCGCCGTGTCGCCGGGCAGCACCGGCACCACGGCCTGGGCCAGGATGGGCCCGTGGTCCAGCTCGGCCGTGACCTGGTGCACGGTGGCACCGGCGAAGCAGCAGCCGGCGTCCAGCGCGCGCTGGTGTGTGTTCAGCCCGGGAAACGCCGGCAGCAACGAGGGGTGGATGTTGAGCAGCCGGCCCGCGTAGTGCGCCACGAAGCCCGGCGTGAGGATGCGCATGAAGCCGGCCAGCACCACCAGGGCCGGGGCGTGGGCGTCGATGGCCTGCACCAGCGCGGCGTCAAACGCCTCGCGGCTGGCGTGGGCCTTGTGGTCCACCACGGCCGTGGCCAGGCCCTGCTCGCGCGCCCAGGCCAGGCCGGCGGCGTCGGCGCGGTTGCTGAGGACCGCCGCCACCCGCGCACCGAGGCGTGTGGCCCAGGCCTCCTGCTCGGCCGCACGCACGATGGCGGCCATGTTCGAGCCGCCGCCCGAAATCAGTATCACAATGTTCTTCATTGGGCCCGGATTATCCCCGCCCGGACCGCGCCGGCCGGCCTTGTCGCCACACGGACAGGGGGCCTGCGGGGCGCGTGCTACAACCCCGGCCATCGTTGGAGACCCCCCATGGACCTGGCATTCACCCCCGAAGAGCAGGCGTTTCGCGAACAGGTGCGCCACTGGGTGCACACCCACCTGCCCGAGGACATTTCGCACAAGGTGCACCACGCCCTGCGCCTGACGCGCGACGACCACCAGCGCTGGGCCCGCACCCTCGGGCGCAAGGGCTGGCTGGGCTGGGGCTGGCCCAAGGAGTTCGGCGGCCCGGGCTGGAACGCGGTGCAGAAGCACCTGTTCGAGGAAGAGTGCGCGCTGGCCGGGGCGCCGCGCGTCATGCC
>CAZKDU010000331.1:0-2328 GCA_964551485.1 uncultured Burkholderiaceae bacterium | reverse complement strand
CCCTCGCCGTCGAACATGGCGCTGTCCGGAAAGCCCCCGGCGAAGCTGATGATGCCGGGCTTGCCGAGCAGCTTGAACAGTTCACGGATGGCGGAGGTTTCGACCTGGTTGAGCCGGTCGGCGAAGGCAATGGCCATGGGGGACAATCAGCGCATGAAGAGAGAACACATCGAGCCGTTCTTTGCCACGCTCAAGGCGGCCAACCCGCAGCCCAACACCGAGCTTGAGTATACGAGCGTGTTCGAGCTGCTGACCGCGGTGCTGCTCTCGGCCCAGGCCACCGACGTGGGGGTGAACAAGGCCACTCGGCGCCTGTTCCCGGTGGCCCACACGCCCCAGGCCATCCTGGCGCTCGGGCTCGAGGGCCTGGAGTCGTTCATCAAGACCATCGGCCTGTACCGCAGCAAGGCGCGCCACCTCATGGAGACCTGCCGCATCCTGGTCGAGCGCCACGGCGGCCAGGTGCCGCGCACGCGCGAGGCGCTCGAGGCCCTGCCCGGCGTCGGCCGCAAGACCGCCAATGTGGTGCTGAACGTGGCCTTTGGCGAGCCCACCATGGCGGTGGACACGCACATTTTCCGCGTCGGCAACCGCACCGGCCTGGCGCCGGGCAAAACCCCATACGAGGTGGAGATGCAGCTCCTCAAACGCATCCCGCCGGCCTACCTGGTCGACGCCCACCACTGGCTGATCCTGCACGGCCGTTATGTCTGCCAGTCGCGCAAACCGCAATGCCCCCAGTGCCAGGTGGCGCCCTACTGCGGGTTTGCCGGCAAGACCCACTGAACCCACTGGCCAAAGCCCGGCGCCACGGCTGGCCACTGGTCGGCGCGCGCGGGGCAGGCCACGCCCTGGGCCAGCAGCTGCACTGCCCGCGCCACACCGGCATGGCTGACCCACACCGCCTCACCCTCTGTGGCCTGGGTCCGGGTGTGCGCCAGCGCAGCCGCCACACGGGCCATGAAGCCCGCCACCGACTCGCGCCCCCCGAAGCGGTGCCGCGCGATGTCGGCCGTCCAGGCGTCCAGTGCCGCCCGCGGGATGCCGGCCCAGGCCATGCCTTCCCAGCAACCAAAATCCATTTCGGCCAGCCGCTCGTCGCAGTTCAATGCCAAATCGGGCCGCAGCCCTTGCAGTTGCTGGCTCAGGTGCTCACATCTTTGTAGCGGCGAGGTCCACACTGGCAACCCGTGCGGCAGCGCGGCGGCCAGGGTGCGGGCGGCGTCGGCCGTGGCGCCGGCGTCGGCCGGCAGGTCGCTCGCGCCATAGCACAGGCCCGGCGGCGCCAGAGGCCGTGCGTGGCGCACCAGCCACAGCCTCAGGGGCTGGCCAGCAGCCATTCGCCGAGCGGACCCAGCATCAGCACCAGGCCCAAGTAGAACGCCAGTTCGGTGAGCTGCTGGGCGGCGCCCAGGCAGTCGCCGGTGAAGCCCTGCAGGCGCTGGTTGAAGCGCCAGCCCAGCAGGCACCAGGCCAGGCCCGACAGGGCCAGCGGCAGCACCAGGCTCATTGGGTCGAGCCAGAACGAGGCCACACCCAGGGCCCCCGCGCACCAGAGACCGGCCAGCGCCAGCCGGGGCGTGTCGATCTGGTCGGCCAGCGGTTTCGACTTGCTGCCGTCGGCGTCACCCACATGGGGCAGCAGCCGCACCAGGCCCAGCGGCCAGGTGCGCGAGACCACGTGGCCCAGCCACAGGCCGACACAGGCCAGCCACAGGTCGGACGTGCCCAGCATGGCCAGCAGGCTGACCTTGGCCAGCAGGGCCAGCACCAGCGCCATGGCACCAAAAGCCCCCACGCGCGAGTCTTTCATGATCTGCAGCGCGCGCTCGCGCTCATAGGCCCCACCCAGGCCGTCGGCCACGTCGGCCAGGCCGTCTTCGTGGAAACCGCCGGTCAGCAGCACGGTGAAGGCCGTGCTCAGCACCGCCGCCAGCAGCGGCGAGTAGCCTCCGTCGGGCAGGGCCCAGAGCAGGCCGCCGTGCAGCAGCGCCGCCAGCGCTCCGACCAGCCAGCCCACACCGGGGAAATGCGCGGCGCTGGCACGCAGCATCTCGGGGCTGTAGCCGACCCAGGCCGCGAGCCGGCCGGTGATGGGAATGCGGGTGAAGAACTGGAGGGCCAGCAGGTAGTGGCGCATGGCGGGGTCAGTAGAACAAGGCGGGCCGGCAAGCGTAACCGATGCGGGCGCGCCGGTCCCCATCACAGCGGGTGTTGAGGGAATGTGGGGGATGTGGGGAGCAGCGGGAACGGGTCAGCGGGCTTGCGACACCCCGGCCGACTCGAAGCTGGCCATCTCACGCAGGATGGCGCAGGCCGACACCAGCA
>CAZKDU010000330.1:0-2335 GCA_964551485.1 uncultured Burkholderiaceae bacterium | reverse complement strand
CCTGGGCACCAACGGCAAGTGGGTCACCATGGGCATCCCGTCCAACGGTGAATACGGCATCCCCAAGGAAGTCATGTTCGGCTACCCCGTGACCTGCGAAGGCGGCGAGTACAAGATCGTCGATGGCCTGCCCATCGACGCCTTCTCGCAAGAGTGCATCAACAAGACCCTGGCCGAGTTGCAGGGCGAGCAGGACGGCGTCAAGCACCTGCTGTAATCGCCAGCATGCCGCATCCGCGCGATGTCCTCCTGGGCGCCCAGGCCACAGCGGGCGTGTTGCCCGTCTGTGACCATTACAGCGGCGTGGAGGCGCGGATGCGCAAGAGCCTGGCCTTGCAGGCCGAGCTGACCGAGGAGTTCGGTGCCTGCGTGTTCGACGTCACGCTGGACTGCGAGGACGGCGCCCCCGTGGGCGGTGAGGCCGAGCATGCCGCCCTGGTGGCCGAGCTGGCCCTGGCCGCTGCCCCCCGGGCCCGGGTGGCAGTGCGGGTCCACCCGGTGGACCATGTGGCGTTCGAGGCCGACGTGGCCACCATCGCCGGCCGTGCCGGCCAGCGGTTGTGCCACCTCATGCTGCCCAAGGTCGAGTCGCTGGCTGACGTCGAGCGGGCCGTGCAGGCTGTGGACGCGGCGGGCGCCCCGCAGCTGCCGCTGCAGGTGCTGATCGAATCCCCGGCCGCCATTCACCGTGCCTTCGACATTGCTGCGCACCCACGCGTGCAGTCCCTGAGCTTCGGGCTGATGGACTTCGTGTCGGCCCATGCCGGCGCCATTCCTGCCGAGGGCATGGGGGTGCTGGGGCAGTTCAGCCACCCGCTGGTGGTGCGTGCCAAGCTCGAACTGGCCGCGGCCTGCCATGCCCATGGCAAGGTGCCTGCGCATTGTGTGGTCACCGAGTTCAGCGACACCGCGGCGCTGCAGCAGGCCGCCACCCGTGCCGCCCGCGAACTCGGCTACACCCGCATGTGGAGCATCCACCCAGCCCAGATTCGCCCCATCCTGGCGGCCTTCGCGCCGAGTGCGCGCGACATCGAGCAAGCTTCAAGAATCATAGCGGCCGCGCAAGCAGCCGCGTGGGCTCCCATCGCTTTTGAGGGGCAACTGCATGACCGCGCCAGCTACCGCTATTTCTGGCAGGTGCTGGAGCGTGCGCACCGCACCGGGCGTACCATGCCAGATGAGGTGCAGTGCCATTTTGCTGCTGCATGATCTAGCCCCCTTGACCGAGAGACACGCCCCATGAAACCTCTGTTCTTCCCCCTGTCTGGCCTGCTGCTGGCCTTGCCGCTGCTGGCCTCGGCCCAGACCGAGCCCAAGGCCGCGCCGAAGAAGCCGGCCGCCACCAAGCCGGCACCCAAGGCCAAGCCTTCGGCCAGCCGCACCGACATCAAGAGCCAGGCCAACCAGATGGCCGCGGGCATCCACGCTGCCGAGGTCGCGCTGACGCCGGCCGAGCTGGCGATTGCCGAACGCGTGCAGACCGGTCACCTGCCGTGCGAATTGGGTGCCAGCGTCACGCTGACGCGCGACCCGCAGTCGCCTGGCTATTTCGACCTGCGCCTCAAGAACCTCAAGTACCGCATGGCCCCAGTGCCCACCAGCACCGGTGCCATCCGGCTGGAAGACGCACATGCCGGCGCGGTCTGGCTGCAGCTCGCCAACAAATCCATGCTGATGAACCAGAAACTGGGCGCGCGACTGGCCGACGAGTGCCAGAGCCCGCAGCAGATGGACGTGGCGGCCGCGCTGCAGCGCAACCCGGCACAAAGTCTGCTTGATGTCCCCACCCCCGCTGCTGCACCTGCAGTGCCGGGGCCGCAAACCAACCCGGCGGGCACGACCCGCTGAAACCGCTGGTGGCGCGACCACGGGAACTGGTCGCGCTGCCAACGCCGCCCATTACTGTCAGGAGAAGAAACCATGTTGAAAGCCTACCGAGACCATGTTGCCGAGCGCGCCGCGTTGGGCATCCCGCCGCTGCCGCTGGACGCCAAGCAGGTGGCCGAACTGATCGAGCTGATCAAGGCCCCGCCGGCCGGCGAAGACGCCTTCCTGCTCGACCTGCTGACCCACCGCGTGCCCCCGGGTGTGGACGACGCTGCCAAGGTCAAGGCCAGTTTCCTGGCCGCGGTTGCGCACGGTGAACTGAAGGTCGGCCTGGTCTCCAAGGCCAAGGCCACTGAGCTGCTGGGCACCATGGTGGGCGGCTACAACGTGCACCCGCTGATCGAGCTGCTGGACGACGCCGAAGTCGCCGGTGTGGCCGCCGAAGGCCTGAAAAAGACGCTGCTGATGTTCGATTACTTCAACGACGTGGCCGAGAAGGCCAAGGCCG
>CAZKDU010000329.1:2123-2336 GCA_964551485.1 uncultured Burkholderiaceae bacterium | reverse complement strand
GAGGCGCTCCAGGGGAACAGGCCTTTTTTCACCTTGATGCCCTGCGCCTTGGCCTGGTCCTCGGTCATGCCGACCCAGGCGATCTCGGGGTCGGTGTAGGCCACGCTGGGGATGACACGGGCGTTGAAAGCAGCCGAGGCCAATTTCTTATTTCCCTGAAGTTCACCGGCAATGACCTCAGCCGCCACATGGGCCTCGTGCACGGCCTTGTGC
>CAZKDU010000329.1:0-2113 GCA_964551485.1 uncultured Burkholderiaceae bacterium | reverse complement strand
ATGAAGCCACGGTCGGTCACCGCCACCCCAGCCTTGTCGGCGGCGATCTTTTTGCCGTTGGGCGTGCGGCCTACGGCCTGCAGCACCAAATCGTAGGTGCCTTCGGTCTTGGTACCGTCCAGACCCTCGAACTGCACCTTGATGCCTGCCGGCGTGGCCTGGGCCCCGACGGTCTTGGTCTTGAGCATGATGTGATCGAAGCGGCCCTTGTTCATCTTCTCCCAGACCTTGACCAGGTCACGGTCGGCGCCCTGCATCAAGCCGTCCATCATCTCCACCACATCAAGGCGCGCGCCCAGCGTGCTGTAGACGGTGCCCATCTCCAGGCCAATGATGCCGCCACCGACGATCAGCATCTTCTTCGGGACAGCTTGCAAGGCCAGCGCGCCGGTGGAATCCACCACGCGCGGATCATCGGGCATGAAGGGCAGCCGCACCGCCTGCGAGCCGGCCGCGATGATGCACTTCTTGAAGGCCACGACCTTCTTGCTGCCGGTCCTGTCCTGGCCCGTGCCCGTCGTCTCTTCCACCTCGACGTGGTTCGGACCGACGAAGGCGCCGCAGCCGCGCACGGTGGTGACCTTGCGCATCTTGGCCATGGCCGCGAGGCCCCCGGTCAGCTTACCGATGACCTTGTCCTTGTGGCTGCGCAGCTTGCCCACGCTGACCGCAGGCTGGCCAAATTCGACGCCCAGGTCAGCCAGGTGCGAGACTTCGTCCATGACGGCGGCCACGTGCAACAGTGCCTTGGATGGAATACAGCCCACGTTCAGGCAGACGCCGCCCAGTTGGGCATAGCGCTCGACGAGCACGACCTTCAGGCCCAGGTCAGCGGCGCGGAACGCAGCCGAGTAGCCGCCGGGGCCGGCGCCCAGCACCAGCACGTCGCATTCGATGTCAGCTGGACCGTTGTAGTCCGCGCCGAAGCTGGCGGCCGTGGGCGCTGCGGCCGGAGTTGCGGCCAGGGTCGCAGCGAGTGCGGGTACGGGAGCAGGTGCCGCTGACGGTGCGGGAGCCGCCACAGCGCCCTCCGCGTCCAGCACCAGCACGACCGAACCTTCGCTGACCATGTCGGCCAGCTTGACCTTGAGCTCCTTGACCACACCGGCGTGCGACGAAGGGATTTCCATCGACGCCTTGTCAGACTCCACGGTGATGAGGCTCTGCTCGGCCTTGACGGTGTCGCCGGGTTTGACCAGCAACTCGATGACCGCGACCTCGTCGAAATCGCCAATGTCGGGAACCCTGATGTCCATGAGTGCCATGTTCTGGTTCCTTTACAGCAGTACGCGGCGGAAGTCGCCAAGCACCTGGCCCAGGTGGGCGTTGAAGCGCGCCGCAGCCGCGCCGTCGATCACACGGTGGTCCCAGGTCAGCGACAGCGGCAGCATGAGCCGCGGCACGAAGGCCTTGCCGTCCCAGACCGGCTCCATCTGGCTCTTGCAGACGCCCAGGATGGCCACCTCGGGCGCGTTGATGATGGGCGTGAAATAGCGCCCGCCGATGCCACCCAGGCTGGAGATGGTGAAGGTCGCACCGCTCATGTCGGCCGGGCCCAGCTTGCCCTCGCGCGCCTTCCTGGCCAGCTCGCCCATCTCCTGGCTGATCTGCAGGATGCCCTTCTGGTCGGCGTTCTTCAGCACCGGCACCACCAGGCCGTTGGGTGTGTCGGCCGCGAAGCCGATGTGCCAGTAGCGCTTGAGCACCAGGGCGTCACCGTCCAGGCTGCTGTTGAACTCGGGGAACCTCTTCAGCGCCGCCACACAGGCCTTGATGAGGAAGGCCAGCATGGTGACCTTGATCCCGCTCTTTTCCTGCTCCTTGTTCAGCAGCACGCGGAAGGCCTCCAGCTCGGTGATGTCGGCGTCGTCGTGGTTGGTGACGGCAGGGATCACGACCGCGTTGCGCAGCAGGTTGGCGCCGCTGATCTTCTTGATGCGACCCAGCTCCTGCCGCTCGATGGGCCCGAACTTGGCGAAATCCACCTTCGGCCAGGGGATCAGGCCCAGCTCGACCCCGGCACCAGCTGCGGCCGCTGGCGGCGCCTTGGCGGCCTGGGCCCGGGTCTGGGCGGCGCCGGCCATCACGGCGCGGGTGAAGCCCTGCACGTCGT
>CAZKDU010000328.1:0-2343 GCA_964551485.1 uncultured Burkholderiaceae bacterium | reverse complement strand
GGTCGATGTGGCCGCCGTCCGGTGTGGGCCAGCTGCGCCACTGCACGCCATAGACCGGGCCCAGGTCGCCGTCCTCGCGCGCCCACTCGTCCCAGATGCTGCAGCCGCGCTCTTGCAGCCAGCGCACGTTGCGGTCGCCGCGCAGGAACCACAGCAGCTCCAGCACGATGCTCTTCAGGTGCACCTTCTTGGTGGTCACCAGCGGAAATCCCTCGTTGAGGTCAAAGCGCATCTGGTGGCCGAACACGCTGCGTGTGCCGGTGCCGGTGCGGTCGCCCTTGAGCACACCCTGGGTGTGCACATGGCGCATGAAGTCTTCGTACTGGGAGCGGACGGGGCGGGGCTGGGTCATGGGCAGGGCCGGCGCGGCATGAAGGCCGTGCGGAACAGGCCCGATTTTAGGTGCTGCCGCACATTGTCGTTGGGGCGTCGGTCAGGGCGCGGTGGTGGCGGCCGCCACCATCGGTGCCGGCCTGACCCGGGCTCAGGCGCCGGCCGTGGGGGCGCAGGCGCTGTGCAGGTGCTGCTTGACGGTGGACAGCACTTCGACCGGCACCACGGGTTTGACCAGAAAGTCCGTGGCACCGAGCCGGCGCGCCTGGTCCAGCACGGCCGAGTCGACATAGCCTGACAGGAACAGCACCGGCACGTGGCGGGTGTCGGCCTGGGCCTTGAGCCGGGTCAGCACCTCGAAGCCGTCCATCTCGGGCATGTTGGCATCCAGCACGATCAGGTCCGGGCACTGCTCGGCCGCCAGCTGCAGGCCGACCGGGCCCGAGGTGGCGAAGCGGACCTGCCCCAGCGGCTGCAACAGCCGGCCCACCATGCGCAGCACGATGGCGTCGTCGTCGATCAACAGGATGCTGGGGGGGGTGGTCATGGGCAGGCGAAAGCGGTGGGTCCGACAAGTGCAGAAAGGGCAGGCCCGGTGGGGCCTGCCCTTCATGTCGGCAGTTGGCGCGGGAAATTTACGCGGCCGTGCCCAGGCCCGGCGTGGCCGGGGCCGGTGACGGCAGGCTGTCGCGGAACGCCTGCAGGTGACGCAGGGCCGCCTGGAAGTCCAGCCCGGCCATGGCGTGCCCGGTGGCCGCGAAGCGCGTGCGCAGCGCGGCGTGACCCGAGAGGCAGGCCCCGATCGCCTGCGCCACCTCGTCGGCGTCGAAGCGCTGGGCCTGCAGATGGGCCTGCAGCTGGTCCAGCAGGGCCCACAAGGTGTCGGGTGGTGGCAGGGCGTCGCTGGCGGCCGGCGGTGGCTCGGCCGTGGCGATGGGCCCAGAGGCCGGCACGCCGCGTGTGGCCAGCCAGGCCTGGGCCGAGCCGGTCAGCGCGTCGAGGGCCTGGTCCAGCGGCTGCCACTGTTCGGCGCCGGGCATGTGATGCCCGCGCAGCTCGGTCTCCAGCTCACGGGTCAGGTCCACCAGCGCCATGGCGGCCAGCACGCCGGCCTGGCCGCGCAGCTTGTGCAGCAGGCCGGCGGCGCCCGCGGGGTCCGGCTGAGCCCGGTGCAGCGCCAGCTGGGCACGCAGCCCGCCGAGGTCGGCCAGGAAACGCGCCAGCAGCTCGGCGAAGAAGTCCAGGTCGTGGTCCAGGTTGTGCGCGGCGCGCTCGCTGTCCAGCCCGGCGATGGCCGGGAACGCCGCCGCGTGGGCGGGCGGGCTGTCGCTGGTCGGGCCGGGCGCCGCGGTGGCCATCGGCCGCGCGGCCGCAGGGTGGGCCGCTGCCGTGCCCGGGTGGTGTGTCCAGCGCTGCAGGCAGGCCACCAGCAGGTCGATGTCCACCGGCTTGGGCAGGAAGTCATCCACACCGGCGTCGAACATGGCCTGCCGCTCGGTCGGCAGCACCCCGGCGCTCAGCGCGATCACCGGCAGGCGGTCGAAGCGCAGCGCACTGCGAATGGCCGAGGTGGCGGCGTAGCCATCCATCACGGGCATCTGCATGTCCATCAGCACGGCGTCGAACGCCTGGGGCTGGTGGCGCAGGGTGTCCAGCGCCTGCTGGCCGTCGGCCACCTGGGTGAGCACGGCGCCTTCGCGCTGCAGCACGCGCTGCAGCACGTCGCGGTTCATCTCGCTGTCGTCGGCGGCCAGCACACGCACCCCGGCCAGGCGCGGCCCCTGGCTGGGCACCGCCGGCAGGGCCGGGCTGGGGTGGCTGACCACGCCCAGGCCAAACGGCAGCTCGAACCAGAACACGCTGCCCCGGCCCAGCTCGCTGCGCACGCCAATCTGGCCATGCATCAGGTCCACCAGCCGCTTGCAGATGGACAGGCCCAGACCGGTGCCACCGAAGCGCCGGGTGGTCGAGCTGTCGGCCTGGCTGAACGATTGGAAGATGCGCTGCTGC
>CAZKDU010000327.1:0-2381 GCA_964551485.1 uncultured Burkholderiaceae bacterium | reverse complement strand
GCCCGGCGCACGAACTCTGTGTGGTGTACGAACAGCGACACCGCCTCGGCCCAGGGCTGGCGCCAGCCGCTGCTGGCCTGGCTCGGGGTGCAGGCGCGTCTGGCCGAGCAGGCCGGCCAGCGCGAGGCCCTGGCGCGCCTGCAGCGCCGCATGGCTGTGGTGCGCGACGGGGGCACGCCGCCCGCGGCCGCGCCTTCGACCGCCCCGGCAACCCCACCGTCCCGGCCCTGAGGGGTGTGGTCGGCCCGCGGCCCCGGGCCTGCAGCGGCGCCGTTCGTCGTTCGTTATTCCCAGCGCCAGATCCAGACCAGGTCCACCGCGTCCTCGCGGCCCGACTGGGCGCGCAGGCTGAAGCGCTGGGCAATGCGGTAGATCAGCTGGAACGTGCCCTCGGTGGCGTTGAGCCCGCGCTCGTAGCCCACGAACAGGCGCTTGGAGAGCTGCTTGCCCAGCGTGACAAATGTCTCGCGCACCTCGCCGTCGGACTGGCGGATCGACACCTGGTCGAGGCCGATGGCGCGCGTCAGCCGGTCGGTCACGCCCTCGTCCTCGCCGGCCAGCAGGGCCAGCGCGGCGCGCTGCAGCAGCGCGGTGTCGGTGCGGCCCAGGCCGGTGCTGGCGCGTCCCAGCACCAGCCAGGACAGCTTGTCGACCTCGCTCATCTCGGGCTCGGAGAACAGGCGCACGCGCGGGCTGGCCGCGGTGCCGGTGACGGCCACGCCCACTTTCAGGTCGAGGTTGGGGCGGGTCGCCTCGATGTCCAGGCGCGGGTTGTCCACGGCCCCGGTGAACCGCACCGCGCCGCGGTCGATGTCCAGCTTCTGGCCATAGGCCGCGTAGTGCCCGCCCACGGTCTGCACCGTGCCCTGCAGCGCCAGGGCGCCGCCGGGCGCGCTGAGCTGCAATTCGCCCTGCAGCCGCGTGTCCAGACCGCGGCCGCGCAGGCGCAGCTGCTCGCCCAGGCCCAAGCCGAGCTGCAGGGCCAGGGTGGTGCGCCGCGGTTCTTCACGCGCCGGCGCCGCCGCACCGGACGCAGGACGGCTGGCGGCGCCAGCCGCCGGGTCGCGCGGGCGCAGCACCACCACGTCGCCGGCCAGGCTGGGGGCGTCGTTGCGGCCCAGGTCGATCAGGCCCTCGTCGACCACGAAGCGGCCGTCCAGCGCCAGGCGCTGCGGGTGCCACTGCAGGCGCGCCTGGCCGCTGGCCACCAGGCGCAGGTCGACCCGGCCCAGCACCTGGAAGCGCTCGGCCACCAGCTGCAGCTGGGCGCTGGGCGCAGCCCCCAGCTCGGCGCCGCCGCTCAGGCGCAGCGTGCCCTGGCCGGCGCGCAGCGTGAAGCGCTCGATGCGGGCCTGCTCGCCGCGCAGCTGCACGGCCACCTCACCGTCGCTGAACTGCACGCCCTCGAGCAGGTTGCGCGCCGACAGCGCATTGCCCTGCAGCTGGCCGGTGAGCTCGGGCGCACCCAGGCGGCCACCCAGGCTCAGGCGCGTGGCCAGCTGGCCGCCGAGCCGCCAGCCCGGCGGCACCCAGGCGCTCCAGGCACCCAGCTCGGCCACACGCAGCTCCAGCACCCCCTGCAGCGGGGCGTCGGTCTCGGGCCAGAGCGCCTGCGGCGAGGTGCGCGCGACCAGCGCGCCGGCCCCCACGCCCAGGCGGCTGCCGGCCACCGCCTGGGTGAAATTCCAAATCCCGTTCTCGGCATTCAGGCCGAGGCGCAGCGTGCTCAGCCCCAGGGCCTGGGTGCCGCTCTCGTCGGTGACCTGCAGGTCACCGCCCTGGCGCTCGAGCACGATGTCCACACGCACGCTGGGCTGGCTGTGCACCGCCAGGCGCGCGCCCACACGCAGGTCGCCGCCCCAGCCAAACTCGGGCTGCAGCCGCGCCAGCAGCGGCGCCACGGCCACCGGCTCCAGCGTGGCGCTGGCCTGCAGCACGCCCCAGGGCGGCACGGCGCCGGGCTCGGCCCCTGCCACCGCCTCGGGCGCGGCCTGCCAGCTCAGGTCCTGCCAGCGCAGCACCGAGCGCACCGCGTCGAGCTGGAACTCGGCCTGGCCCGGGGCCAGCCGGGCCTGCAAACGACCGCCCGGCCAGGCCAGCGCCAGGTCCTGGTCGCGCACCTGCAGCCAGGGCTGGCCGGTGCGCTGGGGCTGGCCGAGTTCGAGCTGCGCCAGCCGGCCCTGCCAGGCCGTGGCCGCGGACTGGCCCGGCGCCGGCGCGGCCAGGCCCCCGTGCAGGCGCAGCTGCAGCAGGGGATGGGGGGTGGCGGACACCGTCGCGGGGGCACCTGACAGGCGGGCCCAGCCCGGCCAGGACCGGGCCTGGGCCAGCACGGCCAGCTCGTGGGCGCGCAGGCTGCCGCTGCCGTCGAGCGTGAGGCT
>CAZKDU010000326.1:0-2382 GCA_964551485.1 uncultured Burkholderiaceae bacterium | reverse complement strand
CGCGGCCTCGCACACCTCGATGCGCGCCGCCAGCGCGCCGGGCGGGCGCGGCGGGGTGTGACCATAGCGCGTGACCACCAAGCCAGACAGCGGCGCCGTGGCTGGCCACAGGGTCTCCAGCGCCTGAGCCATGGCGCCCGCGGCCTTGCCCGCGCCCAGCACCAGGGTGCGGCCACGCGGCGGCGGCGGCAGGTGCGCACCCAAGGTGTGGGCCGGCAGGGCGCGTGCCACGGCGGCGTGGTAGAGGCCGGCCAAGAAGCCGCGCGGGTCGCGCAGCACCGCGGCAGCGGGCGTGGGCAAGGGGGAAAGGGACGTCATGTGGCAGGCTCTCTTGCGAGCCATTGTGCCCAGCCCGAGGGCGCTGGGCCACTATGATGCAAACTCGTCAACCACCGAACCAATGCCGAAGGGGACACGCATGAATGCCGTCAAGATCGTGGGGGTGCTGCTGATTGCCGCGGGTGCCGCTGCCCTGGTGTACGGGGGCTTCAGCTTCACCAAGGAAACCCACCAGGCCAAGCTCGGCCCGATCGAGTTCTCGGTGCAGGAAAAGGAAAACGTCAACATCCCGGCCTGGGCGGGCGTGGCCGCCATCGTGGCTGGCGCCGGGCTGCTGCTGGTCGGTGGCCGCAAGGGCTGAGGCATGGGCTGGCGTTCGAGTTTCCTGCCAACCGCTGCGGCCGCACCGCGGGCCTGGCGCCTGCTGACCATCGCACTGGCGGCCTGGCTGGCCAGCTGCAGCAGCACGCCCCCCGCGCCCGGCGGGCCGGCTGACCCCACGGCCAACTACCCCTGGGTGCGAAAACCCCCGGCCCAAGCCGGCAAGCCAGCCCCCTCCTCCACAGCCCCCTCTGCGGCCGCCCCCCGGCCCCACTCGCCCGCCACGCCGCCGCCCGTCTCGTCCGCAGGCACGCCCCGCGATTACCGGGCCGACGCCGCCACCCACCTGTACCAGCAAAACCAGGAGCGCATCTACCCCGGCCGCCTGCCGCCCATGCTCTACGCCATCGGGGTGCTCGACGTGGACCTGGACAGCAGCGGCCAGGTGCGTGCCATGCACTGGCGGCGCGCGCCCAGCCACGCGCCCGAGGTGGTGGCCGAGATCGAGCGCACGGTGCGCCAGGCCGCGCCCTTCCCGGCGCCGCGCCGCCTCGGCCGCGTGACCTACACCGACACCTGGCTCTGGGACAAGAGCGGCCGCTTCCAGCTCGACACGCTGAGCGAAGGCCAGAACTGATGCGGGCCGCGCGCCCATGAGCTGGCACGCCCGGCTGCAGCTCGATTACCGCCTGGAGCAGGACCGCAGCGTGCTGCGCTTCGCCCACCAGGGCCCGCTGCGTGTGCTGCAAAGCCTCTACCCAGAGGGCGAGGCGGTCTGCCACAACGTGCTGGTGCACCCGCCCGGCGGCCTGGTGGGCGGTGATGTGCTGGACCTGCAGGTGCAGGTGGCCGAGGGCGCGCACGCCCTGATCACCACCCCCGGGGCCACGCGCTTCTACAAGACCGACGGGCCACGGGCCAGCCAGCGCACGCACCTGGCCCTGGCGCCTGGCGCGCGGCTGGAGTGGCTGCCGCTGGAAGCCATCTGCTACAACGCCTGCGACGCCGACAACGAGGTGCAGCTGGCGCTGGCGCCGGGCGCCGAGCTGCTCGGCTGGGACGTGGTGGCGCTGGGCCTGCCGCATGCCGGCCAGCCGTTTGCGCAGGGGCGCTTTCGCCAGCACATCGAACTGCCTGGTGTCTGGCTGGAGCGTGGCTGCATCGACGCAGCCGACACCCGGCTGCTGCACAGCCCGCTGGGCCTGGCCGGCCAGCGCTGCCTGGCCACGCTGTTCTTTGCGGCTGGCGAGCCGCTGGCACGGCCACGCGCAGCCCTGGCCCTGGAGGCCGCCCACGCGTGCCTGGACCCGGCTGCACCCGGCCTGCACGCGGCCGTGACCCAACCCCATCCCCAGGGCCTGGTGCTGCGTGTGCTGGCGCCGCAGGTCGAGCCGGCGATGGCCCTGCTGCGCCGGGTGTGGACCGCCTGGCGCCTGGTGTTATGGCAAAAAAGGGCCTGCAGCCCTCGAATTTGGTCGATGTGATGCTGCGTTTTTGATAGCAAACCGGGGTATTCCAGGCCCTCGGTTGCCGCGACAAGCAGCGTGTGGTAGGCCGATCAGATCGCCACCAGCTGGCGGATCTGCCGGTCCTTCATCTCGCTGCCGGGCCCGTGGGCGATAACCTCGCCGCGCTCCATCACCAGGTACTGGTCGGCCAGCGCTTCGGCAAAGTCGTAGTACTGCTCGACCAGCACGATGGCCATCTCGCCGCGGTCAGCCAGCATGCGGATCACGCGGCCGATGTCCTTGATGATGCTGGGCTGGATGCCCTCGGTGGGCT
>CAZKDU010000325.1:0-2386 GCA_964551485.1 uncultured Burkholderiaceae bacterium | reverse complement strand
GTTAAGGTGCTGGCCTGTTGCCCATGCGCCCCAACTGCTGGCGTGACGCCCATTCCCCTCACCTACAACGCTGGAGAACCCTTATGCAATTGAAGTTGAAGCTGACCGCCGCCGCCGCCCTGGCCACCGTGGCCGCCCTGGCATCCGCAGAGGACGTGCAGGTGGTCAAGATCGGCCACGTTGCCCCGGTGTCGGGCGCTCAGGCGCACTATGGCAAGGACAACGAAAACGGCGTGCGCATGGCCATCGAGGACATCAACGCCAGCAACCCGGTCATCGGCGGCAAGAAGATCAAGTTCGAGATCCAGGCCGAAGACGACGCTGCCGACCCCAAGCAGGGCACGGCCGCGGCCCAGAAGCTGTGTGACGCCAAGGTCGCCGGCGTGGTCGGCCACCTGAACTCCGGCACCACCATCCCGGCCTCCAAGATCTACAACGACTGCGGCATCCCGCACGTGACCGGCGCGGCCACCAACCCCAACCTGACCAAGCCGGCCTACAAGACCACCTGGCGCATCATCGCCAACGACAACGCCCTGGGCGCCGGCCTGGCTTTCTTTGCCGCCGACGGCCTGAAGCTCAAGAAGGTTGCCATCATCGACGACCGCACCGCTTATGGCCAGGGCGTGGCCGAGGTGTTCAAGCGCACCGCGGTGCAAAAGGGCATGCAGGTGGTGGACGAGCAGTTCACCAACGACAAGGCCACCGACTTCATGGCCATCCTGACCGCCATCAAGGCCAAGGGCGCGGACGCCATCTTCTACGGCGGCATGGACCCGCAGGCCGGCCCGATGCTGCGCCAGATGGAGCAGCTCGGCCTGGGCAACGTCAAGTACTTTGGCGGCGACGGCATCTGCACCGCAGAGATCGCCAAGCTGGCGGCCGGCGCCAAGACCCTGGCCAACGTGGTTTGCGCCGAGGGTGGCGCGTCGCTGGTCAAGATGCCCGGCGGCGACGCCTGGAAGAAGCGCTACGACGCCAAGTACCCGAACCAGTTCCAGGTCTACAGCCCCTACACCTACGACGCCACCTTCGTGCTGGTGGACGCCATGAAGCGTGCCAACTCGGTCGACCCGAAGGTCTACACCGCCAAGCTGGCCGAGACCAACTTCAAGGGCGTGACCGCCAACATCGCGTTCGAGCCCAATGGCGAACTCAAGAACCCGGCCATCACGCTGTACGTCTACAAGGACGGCAAGAAGACGCCGCTGAACTGAACACGCGCAGCGCACCCGTCACGCGGTTCAGGCCGCGTGCACACCCAGCCACCCCTCGGGGTGGCTTTTTCGTGCCCTTCACGGGCCCGCGCCGCCATGCTGTAATGCGGCCGTTCCCGTTTGACCCCACCCGCTTTGCACATGGCCACCTGGTACGACAACGACTTTGCCAACGACGCGCTGCAGGTGCGCATTTCCTAGCTGCTGGTGGCCACCGCCGACGGCGCCGACGAGCTGGTCAGCGCGGCCGTGACCGAGGTGCTGCGGCTGCTGCGCGAGCGCCTGCGCATGGACGTGGTGTTCGTGGCCGAGTTCGTGGACGGCCAGCGCATCTTCCGCCGTGTCGAAGCCGAGCTGCCGCACCCGGCGGTGTTCGAGGGCGGGGGCGGCCCGCTCGAGCTGAGCTATTGCCAGCGCGTCGTCGATGGCCGGCTGCCGCCGCTGGTGGGCAACACCGCCGCCCTGGCCGGGGTGCCGGGCCTGCCCGTGCCCGACTTTCCCCTGGGCGCCTACCTGAGCACGCCGATCGTGCTCACCGATGGCCGCATCTATGGCACGCTGTGCTGCTTCAGCGCCAGCCCCAACGAAGACCTGCAGCAGCGCGACCTGAAGCACCTGCAGCTCACGGCCCAGCTGGCCGCGCGCAACATCGAGCGCCAGGGGCACCTCTGAACCGACCGCGGCGGCAGCCAGGCCGCCTGCTGCGCTGCCCGCTTTCCGGGCCTGCGGGGCCGACGGTCATGGCCCCACCCATCGCCTGGACAGGGGCAAAGCCTTACACTTCAGGGTATTCCCCGAGCCCCCATGAACGCCCCCGTCGACGTTTCCTTTTTCGCGCGCGCCGCCAAGCCGATCACCAGTTATCGCAAGCACTGGGCGGCCCGGTTCGGCACCGCGCCCTTCCTGCCCATGAGCCGCGCCGAGATGGCGCAACTGGGCTGGGACAGCTGCGACATCGTCATCGTCAGCGGCGACGCCTATGTGGACCACCCGAGCTTCGGCATGGCCGTGATTGGCCGCACGCTGGAGGCCCAGGGCTTCCGCGTGGGCATCATCGCCCAGCCCGACTGGCAGAGCGCCGAGCCCTTCAAGGCGCTGGGCCGGCCCAACCTGTTCTTCGGCGTGACCTCGGGCAACATGGACTCGATGATCAACCACTACACCGCCGA
>CAZKDU010000324.1:0-2393 GCA_964551485.1 uncultured Burkholderiaceae bacterium | reverse complement strand
CAGGCCCCGGACTGCATGGCCGAGGTGGCGCAGCGCCTGGACCTGGCCGATGTCGCGGCCCTCTCCAGCTGGCTCGCAGCCCAGCCCGTGCCAGCCGACAGCCATCCGGCCACGCGCCTGCCGGCTCCCCCACCGCTGCGCTGCGGCGCGGCCCAAGTGCGGGGCATGCCATGAGCCACTTCCCTGCGACTTCTCCCTCACGGCGGCACTGGGCATGGCTGGCCGCTGCCCTGCCCTTGGCGGTCCTGGCACTGGCCGCGGCCGTGGTCTGGCTCAACCTGCGTGGTGAACAGCCTGGCCAGCAAGGCAGCCCGCCGGCCCCCGCGCCTTCACGCGACCTGGTGGCCCGCGGCGCCTACCTGGCGCGTGCCGGCAACTGCATGGGCTGCCACAGCGCCCCGGGCCAACCCGCCTGGAGCGGCGGCCTGGGCCTGGACACTCCGTTCGGCACGGTCTACAGCAGCAACCTTACCCCCGACCCCGACACCGGCATCGGCCGCTGGAGCGCCAGCGATTTCTGGCGCGCGCTGCACAATGGCCGTTCGCGCGACGGCCGCCTGCTCTACCCGGCGTTCCCGTACACCAGCTACACCCAGGTCTCGCGCGCCGACAGCGACGCCCTGCACGCCTACCTGATGCAGCTGCCCGCCGTGGCCCAGGTCAACCGCCCCCATGCCCTGCGCTGGCCCTACAGCAGCCAGGCCGCACTGGCCGTGTGGCGCGCGCTGTTCTTCAGCCCGGGCGAGTTCCAGCCCGACCCGGCCAAACCCGCCGACTGGAACCGCGGGGCCTACCTGGTGCGTGGTCTGGGCCACTGCAGCGCCTGCCATGCGCCACGAAACGCCCTGGGGGCAAGCCGCGACGAGCTGGGCCTGGCCGGTGGCCTGATCCCGGTGCAGAACTGGTACGCCCCCTCACTGGCCCTGGACCACGAGGCCGGTGTGGCGACCTGGCCGCGCCAGCGTGTGCTGGAACTGCTGCAAACCGGTGTGACCACCGGGGCCACGGCCTCGGGTCCGATGGCCGAGGTGGTGGTGCGCAGCACCCAGCACCTGAGCATGGACGACCTGCAAGCCATGACGACCTACCTGCAAGACCTGCCAGAACGCCAGCCGCCCCCTGCCGCAGCCCAGGTCACGGCCGCTCCCCCCTCGGCCAGCGCACTGCGCGGCGCCCGGATCTATGAACAGCACTGCGCCGCCTGCCACGGCGAGCAGGGCCAGGGCGTGGCCAACGCCTACCCAGCCCTGGCACAGAACCGGGCCGTGACGCTGGACTCGCCCGCCAACATGGTGCAGCTGGTGCTCCACGGCGGTTTCTCACCGGCCACCACGGGCCACCCGCGCCCCTTCGGCATGCCCCCCTATGCCCAGGTGCTGAGCGAGCGCGAGATCGCCGACGTGCTGACCCACCTGCGCACAGCCTGGGGCCACCATGCCAGACCCGTGCGAGAGGTCGATGTGCTGCGGGTGCGCGGGGCCCAATGACGCCCAGGGACCAGGCCGTCAAACCCGCATGCTAGATTGCAGGCATGCGATTCCCGCCCAAACTGCTGTACAAGTATTTCCTGCGCGGGCTGCTCACGGTGCTGCCGGTGGCCCTCACGCTGTACCTGCTGTACCTGTTCCTGGCTTGGACCGAATCGTTGGTACTGGGCCTGCTGGCCCCGCTGATCGGCAGCTTCTACGTGCCAGGTCTTGGCCTGGTCTGTGGTGTGGCCATCATCCTGCTGATCGGATGGCTGGTGTCCAAGCGGCGCGTGCGCCGCACCCTGGCCTTCGTCGAGTTGCCGTTCACCAACCTGCCGGTGGTGAAAAGCATCTACTCGTCGCTCAAGAGCTTCGCCGACTTCTTCTCACCCGGCAGCAAGCACGGTGCCCAGCAGGTGGTGGTGCTGCGCATGCCCGACCACCCGCTCGAAATGGTGGGCCTGGTCACGCGCCGGGGCGTGGACGATCTGCCGGCAGGTTTTCTCACGGGTGAGCGTGTGGCCGTGTACCTGCCCATGGGCTACAACATCGGCGGCTACACGGTGTTCGTGCCGACCGACTGGGTCACGCCGGTCGAGATGTCGGTCGAAGAGGCCATGCGCTCTTCGCTGATCGCCTGGATGAGCCACAGCAGCGGCAACACGGTCGCACCGCGCCCGCCGGCCTGAACCTCTGCGCAGCACCGCCTGTGCAGGGCCCGGTCCACGCGGCCCCGACCGGTACCGGCTCAGCCCTCGAACTGCGGGTGCAGTTGGCGGATGCGGCCCATGGCCATTCCGGCGGCGGCCGTGCGTGTTTCCACGCCGAGCTTGGCAAACACCCGCTCCAGGTGCTTCTTCACCGTGGCCGGGCTGGTGCCCAGGATGTCGCCGATGTCGCGGTTGATCTTGCCCTTGACCACCC
>CAZKDU010000323.1:0-2414 GCA_964551485.1 uncultured Burkholderiaceae bacterium | reverse complement strand
TCTGCTTGAGCACCGGGAACAACTCGAACAGCTCGGTCGGAATGGGGGTGCCGCCCTTCTTGTAAGCCAGGCCCATCTTCAGGTTTTCTTCGACCGTGAGCCGCGCGAAGATCTCGCGCCCCTGGGGCACAAAGCCGATGCCGGCACGGGCCCGCTCATAAGGGGTCAGGCCCTCGATGGCGCGGCCGTCGAAATCGATGCGACCGGTGCGGATGGGCACCAGGCCCATCAGGCTCTTGAGCAGCGTGGTCTTGCCGACGCCGTTGCGACCGAGCAAGACGGTGACCTTGCCTCGCTCGGCGCGCAGGCTCACGTCGCGCAGGATGTGGGAGCCGCCGTAGTACTGGTTGATATTTTTTACTGTGAGCACGGTGCTGTTCCTTTGCCTTTTCCAAGGATGGAGGCCGGGTCTCGGCCCGGCAGCCGACTCACTTTCTTTTGCTTCGCCAAAAGAAAGTAAGCCAAGAAAAGGCGACCCTGCTGTCTGCGTCCCCTGCGCTGCGCGCCGGGGCAACCTGCGGTGCTCGCACTCAGCGGGGTCTCGCTGAAACTCGCTTCGCTCAAACAGCAGCGAGCCCTGATCCGTTGAGCGCTCCACGCCTCGGCGCACACAGAAAGGGCATGGAAGCCAGAAATCAACAAGTACGCGCCATGGCGCGTACTTGTGGGGTTGGGTCTTTTCTTGAAGCCCGTTCTGGCTGGGCCGAGGCGCGCAGAAGCGGGCGGACAAGGGTTCGCGATTGTCTGAGCCGAAGGCGAGTTCGAGCGAACCCCCGCCCGCTTCGAGCACCGCAGGTTGCCCGCAGCGCAGCGGAGGGACCCAGACAGCGGGTCGCCTTTCTTTTGGGTACTTTTCTTTGGCGAAGCAAAGAAAAGTACCTCGCCCGCCGGGGAGAGACCCGGCCCCGGAAGGCAAGCCACTTCAGCGCCCAAGGTACACCTCGATCACCCGCTCATCCGCCTGCACCTCGTCCAGGGTGCCCTGCGCCAGCACCGACCCGTCGCACAGCACCGTGACGATGTCGGAGATGGTGCGGATGAACGACATGTCGTGTTCCACCACCATCAGCGAGTGCTGTCCCTTGAGCGTGAGGAACAGCTCGGCCGTGCGCGCCGTCTCCTCGTCGGTCATGCCGGCCACGGGCTCGTCGAGCAGCAGCAGCTTGGGGTCCTGCATCAGCAGCATGCCGATCTCCAGCCACTGCTTCTGGCCGTGGCTCAGGTTGCCGGCCATGCGCGTCACGCTGTCGGCCAGGTGGATGGTGGTCAGTACCTCGCCCAGCCGGTCCTTCTGCTCGCCGTTGAGCCGGAAACCCATCGACGGGGCCACGCGCTTGTCGGCGGCCAGCGCCAGCTCCAGGTTTTCGAACACCGTGAGGCGCTCGAACACCGTGGGTTTCTGGAACTTGCGGCCAATGCCGAGCGCGGCGATCTGCGGCTCGTTGTAGCGCAGCAGGTCGATGGTGGAGCCAAAGAACACCCGACCTGCATCGGGACGGGTCTTGCCGGTGATGATGTCCATCATCGTGGTCTTGCCGGCGCCGTTGGGGCCGATGATGCAGCGCAACTCGCCCGGGGCAATGTCCAGCGACAGTTTGTTGATGGCCTTGAAGCCGTCGAAGCTGACCGACACGTCTTCCAGGTAGAGGATGCGGCCATGGGTGACGTCCACCTCGCCGGGCACCACGTGCCGCGCGAAGCTGGCGCTGCGGCCACCGGACTCGGTCGTGCCCGACGCCAGCTTGGCCTGGTGTGCCTCGACCCGGCGCGCGCCGGCGGCCTGCAGCTCGGGGGTCATGCGTCACCTCCTTGCCGGGCCCGGCCGGTGGCCCGGCCCAGCCAGCGCTTCAGAACCCCGGGCTCGCGCACCAGCCCGACCACCCCATGGGGCAGGTACAGCGTCACCACGATGAACAGCGCCCCCAGGAAATACAGCCAGAACTCGGGGAAGGTGACCGTGAGCCAGCTCTTGGCCAGGTTCACGATGAAGGCCCCGACGATGGGTCCCAGCAGCGTGGCCCGCCCGCCCACAGCGGCCCAGATGGCAATTTCGATCGAGGCCGCCGGGCTCATTTCGCTCGGGTTGATGATGCCCACCTGGGGCACATAGAGCGCGCCGGCCACACCGCACATCATGGCCGAGATGGTCCAGATCGCCAGCTTGTAGACCACTGGGTTGTAACCGCAGAACATCACGCGGCTCTCGGCATCGCGGATGGCCTGCAACACACGACCGAACTTGCTGCCCACCAGCCAACGGGCGAACAGGAAGAAGCCCAGCAGCGTCAGGCCGGTGACCACGAACAGCACCATGCGCGTGGACGGCGTGGTCAGGGTGATGCCGACGATGCGCTTGAAATCGGTGAAGCCGTTGTTGCCGCCAAAGCCGGTGTTGTTGCGGAAGAAGAGCAGCA
>CAZKDU010000322.1:0-2415 GCA_964551485.1 uncultured Burkholderiaceae bacterium | reverse complement strand
GCGACTTCACGGTGCGCACCAGCTCGGCCACCTTTTCGATGTCGCGGTCCGTGGGGGCGCGCCAGGCCGCACCCATGCAGAAGCGGGTGGCGCCGGCGTCCTAGGCGCGCTGGGCGGCCACACGCACCTCGTCGGGCTCCATCAGCTTTGTGGCTTCGACGCCGGTGTTGAACTTGGCCGACTGCGGGCAGTAGCCGCAGTCCTCGGCGCAGCCCCCGGTCTTGACCGACAGCAGCGTGGCCAGCTCGACCTGGGTCGGGTCGAAGTGGGTTCGGTGCACGCTCTGGGCGCGGTGCAGCAGCTCGGGGAAGGGCAGCTCGAACAGCGCGGCGATGTCGGCCACGCGCCAGCGCGCCTCGGTCTGCGCCGCCGCCGGCCGCGGGCGGTGCAGGGTCACGGGCTGCTCGGCGTGACAGGTCTGGGGGGATTCGAAAACAGCGGACATTGACGGGGACTCCAGTGTCAGAAGGGCCTACAGGCGTTAACATGGCCGGGTGGCGTCGGTACATCCAGCAACGGCGGACGCAGCGGTTGACCCGTTTGGCGGCAGTCTAAGCGATGTTCCCATCGCCATCGGGCGCGCGCCCACTCCCGAGATGTTGAGTTCATGACCCCAATCTTCGATTTTTCTCCCGCCGCCGTGGCGGCCCTGGCGCTGCGCGATGTGCAGCAGGCCCTGGCCGAGGACGTGGGCGACGGTGACCTGACGGCCGGCCTGATCGACCCGGCGCGCCAGGCGCAGGCCCGTATTGTCGCCCGAGAAGCCGCGGTTGTCTGCGGCACCCCCTGGGTCGAGGCGGCGCTGCGCCAGCTCGACCCCCAGGCCACGCTGCACTGGCACGTGGCCGAAGGCAAGCGCTGCCAGCCCGACCAGACCGTGCTGGCCGTGCGCGGCCAGGCCCGCGCCCTGCTGACCGCCGAGCGCACGGCGCTGAACTTCCTGCAGCTGCTGAGCGCCGTGGCCACCAAGGCCGCCACCTACGCCGCCGAGGTGCAGGGCACGCGCGCGCGCGTGGTTGACACCCGCAAGACCCTGCCCGGCCTGCGCCTGGCGCAGAAGTACGCGGTGCGCACCGGCGGCGGCGTGAACCACCGCATCGGCCTGTACGACGGCATCCTGGTCAAGGAAAACCACATCGCCGCGGCCGGCGGCATCGGCCCGGTGCTGCAGGCGGCGGCGCGGGTTGCCGCGCACGCCCGGTTCGTCGAGATCGAGGTCGAGACCCTGGCCCAGCTGCAGGAGGCGCTGGACGCCGGCGCCACCATGGTGCTGCTGGACAACATGGACCTGCTCACGCTGCGCGAGGCGGTGCGCCTCAACCAGGGCCGCGCCATCCTCGAGATTTCGGGGGGCGTGACGCTGGACGGCCTGCGCGCGCTGGCCGAGACCGGGGTGGACCGCATCTCCATCGGCACCCTGACCAAAGACGTCAAGGCGGTGGACTACTCCATGCGCTTCGAGGAGCTCTGACATGGCCGCGGTGATCGACATCGAATACGAACAGCCCGACCAGGCCAGCGGCGGCGCCTGCAGCACGCGCCACGCCTGGGCCAAGGTGCCGCAGGAGCCCACGCCGGCCGAGCGCGCCGCGCTCAAGGACAAGGTGCGGGCCCTGCTCAAGGCGCGCAACGCGGTCATGGTCTCGCACTATTACGTGCACCCCGACCTGCAGGACCTGGCCGAGGAGACCGGCGGCATCGTCAGCGACTCGCTGGAGATGGCGCGCTTCGGCCGCGACCATGCCGCCACCACCCTGGTGGTCTCGGGCGTGCGCTTCATGGGCGAGACGGCCAAGATTTTGTCGCCCGAGAAAACCGTGCTCATGCCCGACCTGGACGCCACCTGCTCGCTGGATCTGGGCTGCCCGGTGGACGAGTTCAGTGCCTTCTGCGACGCCCACCCCGACCGCACCGTGGTCGTCTACGCCAACACCAGTGCTGCGGTGAAGGCGCGCGCCGACTGGCTGGTCACCTCCAGCTGCGCACTCGACATCGTGCGCGCGCTCAAGGCCGCCGGCCACAAGATCCTGTGGGCGCCCGACAAGCACCTGGGCGGCTACATCGAGCGCGAGACCGGTGCCGACATGCTGTTCTGGAACGGCGCCTGCATCGTGCACGACGAGTTCAAGGCCTTCGAGCTGGAGGCGCTGAAAGCACAGCACCCGCGGGCCAAGGTGCTGGTGCACCCGGAAAGCCCGGCCGCCGTGGTGGCCCTGGCCGACGCCGTCGGCTCGACCTCGGCCATCCTCAAGGCCGCGCGCGAGCTCGACGCGCCCGAGTTCATCGTCGCCACCGACAACGGCATGATGCACAAGCTCCGCACGCTGAACCCCGGCAAGACCTTCATCGAGGCCCCCACGGCCGGCAACAGCGCCACCTGCAAGAGCTGCGCGCACTGCCCCTGGATGGCCATGA
>CAZKDU010000321.1:0-2416 GCA_964551485.1 uncultured Burkholderiaceae bacterium | reverse complement strand
GCCTTGAGCAGGTTCATGGAGCCGCTGGCGTAGCTGGCGATCGCCGCCAGCGGCTGGTTCAGCTCGTGGCTGAGCAGCGAGGCCATTTCGCCCACGGTGGCCAGGCGCGCCGTGGCCTGCAGCCGCTCCTGCGAGGCGCGCGACAGCTCCTCCACGCGGCGCTGCTCGCTGATGTCGAGGAAGGCGCTCATCCAGCCGGTCTGCTGGCCCTGGGCGTTGATCAGCGGCGCCTCGATGATGAGCACCGGGAAACGCGAGCCGTCCTTGCGCATGAAGACCGACTCGAAGCCCTCGCGCGGCGGCAGGTGGCCGGCCAGCCGGATCGCCTGGCGCTGCTGGTACTCGCCCACGAACTCGGGCGGCCAGTAGGGCGCGGGCGCGCCGTGGCCGAGCAGCTCGTGCGCCTCGAACCCCACCATCTGGCAGAACGCCGGGTTGACGTAGGTGATGCGGCCCTGCTGGTCGCGCGCGCGCAGGCCGGTGACCAGCGAGTCCTCCATGGCCTTGCGGAACGCCAGGGCCTCGGCCAGCTCGCGCTCGGCCTTCAGGCGCAGGCGCATGTCGCGCCCGAGCAGCCATAGCACCACCGCCAGCGCCGCGGCCAGGGCCGTCACCAACGCCGTCAGCAGGTTGGGGAACAGGTCGGGCGCGGCGCGCCAGCTGTCCACGCGCAGCACCATGGCATGGCCCGGCAGGTCCAGCAGCTGGCGCGCGGTGAAGAGCCGGCTGCCGCGCCGCTGGGTGTTGCCGTACACCGCCAGGCGGGTGCCGTCGGCCTCGGTGAAGCTGACCTCCTGGCTGCGCGTGAAAGGCTGGCCCAGCAGCTCGGCCAGGATGGCCTGCAGCGAGTAGGTGCCGACCACGTAGCCAGTGAGCTGGCCGGCCGAGATCTGGGGCAGGCACATCTCGATGACCTCGACCCCGAGGCCGCCGAACTGCGGCACGAAGTAGCTGCGCGAGTACGCCGGCCCGCCGGCCCGGCGCGCCGCCGTGCAGGCCAGGGTCACGTCGGTCTGCGTGGCCTCGCGGCTCATGCGGCCGAACAGCGCCGGACGGAACGGCGAGTTGGCGTGGGCGCGCACCGCCAGGTTGCGGTCGCGCCACTCCAGGCGCATCCACTCGCGGTGCTCGTGCAGCAGGGTCGCTGCCTCGATGCTCCAGGAGCCTGGCGTGGGCTCGCTGGCATTCAGGGCCTGCAGGCTCTGCACGTTGCGGCGCAGCGCGGTGCGGATGTCGCCCACCGCGTCGGCGGCATCGCGCTCCAGCGCGGCCTGCACCTGGCCGGTCTCGTAGCGCCCGGCCAGCCAGACCAGGATCACCAGCAGCGCCAGCACCAGGCCGACCAGCACCGACCAGAGCAGAGCACGGCGCGGGCCCGACAAGGGCGCCAGGCGCTGCAGCGAGGCGGGCAGCCGGGCCATCAGCCGCCGCCTCCGAGCACACGGTGCTGCAGCGCCGGCAGCTGGCGCCGCAGCTCGGCCTGGCGCTGCGGGTCGAGCTCGCCCAGCACCACGCCCGCGCGCTCGGCGCGCTGGGCCAGCACCTGGCCCCAGGGGTCGACCAGCAGCGAGTGGCCCCAGGTGCGGCGCCCGCTGGCGTGCTCGCCGCCCTGGGCCGGGGCCAGCACGTAGGCCAGGTTCTCGATGGCGCGCGCGCGCAGCAGCACCTCCCAGTGGGCCTGGCCGGTGGTGTGGGTGAAGGCGCTGGGCACCAGCAGCAGCTCGGCACCCTGCGCGGCATAGCCGCGGTAGAGCTCGGCAAAGCGCAGGTCGTAGCAGACGCTCAGGCCGATGCGCCAGGTGTGACCCGAGCGCGCGCTCAGCTCGAACAGCACCGGCGTGTGGCCGGCGCGCAGCACCCGCGCCTCGTCGTACTGCTCGCGCCCGTTGTCGAAGCGGAACAGGTGGATCTTATCGTAGCTGGCCACGCAGCGGCCGTCGGGCGCATAGACGCGGCTGCTGTTGCGCACGCGCAGCGGGTCGTCGGTGGACAGCGGCAGGGTGCCGCCGACGATCCACAGCCCGCACTCGCGCGCGCGCTCGGCCAGCCACTGCTGGATCGGCCCGCGGCCCTCGGGCTCCTGGATGGCCAGCTTGTCGGCGTCGCGCCGGCCGAGCAGGCAGAAGTACTCGGGCAGCACGGCGAGTTCGGCGCCGGCCTCGGCAGGCGTGCGCGCTGGCCAGGTTGGCCTCGACCTCCAGGCCCGACACCATCTGCAGCGCAGCGACCTTCATGGCGTGTTCCCCCCGGGTTCGCTGGCGGCCTCGCCGCGCGGCTCGGCCTTGGGCTCGACCTTGTTGACGCGCGGGTCGGCCCAGGTGCCGTCGATGTGGAACTCCTGGGTATTGGCCTGGATCAGCGGGCGGCGCAGGAACAGCTGGGCCAGGAAGCTGCCCAGGCCCACGGCCGGGTTGAT
>CAZKDU010000320.1:0-2429 GCA_964551485.1 uncultured Burkholderiaceae bacterium | reverse complement strand
CAGCGCGGCCTGGCTGTTCGTCGTGATGAACGGCCACCTGCTGCTGACCGCCGCGGTGGTCCAGAGCTTCCACGCCTTCCCGGTGGCCAGCCCGGACGCCGCGCCGCTGGCCTTCCTGGCCGCCGTGCAGCCGCAGTCCTGGGGCACCGAGGTGTTCCGCCTGGGTCTTTGGATCGCGCTGCCGATCGTGACGATGCTGTTGTTCATGAACCTGGTGCTGGGCGTGATCGCCCGCGTGGCTTCGCAGATGAACATCTTCGCCATCGGCTTCCCGATCACGCTGGGCGTCGGCCTGATCGGCATCACGCTGACCCTGCCGTTGATGGAGCCGCCCTTCACGGCAGCGCTGGAAAGGCTGCTGGCGCAGTTTCAGTAGGGCCCGGCGGACCGTCATCCCCAGCCTGAACCCCGGACTCCCGGGAAAAGACCGCGGAAGACCAGACTTTTGTTCAGTTCTGGCACGCAGTTTGCGCGCATATTGGTAGCAACCCGAAGTACTCGGGGTGTTCTCCGGAGGTGCCCATGCGTGCATTCCTGATGGCCTTGACGATGGCAGCAGCCGCCCCAGCCTGGTGCGGTGAAGACATCCTGGCGGTTCTGCAGCGCTCGCAGCAGATGCAGCTCGATGCCCTCGCGGAGACCGCGCTCGGCGCGGAGCACCCGGCGGCCCAGGCGGTGCAGCGCAGCTTCGATCAGGTGAGTGCAGCGATGGGCCTGGCGGCGCCGGTCCGGCTGATCGTCGTGCGCGGCCCCCTGCTGGCGGTCTGTCTGATGGGCCGGGTGGTGGCGGCCAATGCCTCGCTCGCCGACCTGAGCGAAAGCGAGCGCCGCTTCGTGCTGGCCCACGAGCTGGGGCACGTCGCGCACGGCCACTGGTCGCAGCTGGGCCAGCTCTACAAGCGCCACATCCCCGGCGAGGTCGTCCGGGACCACACCGATGCGATCGCCGGGGTGCTGGGCCGCGAGGCCTCGCAGCTCTCGCACGAGCAGGAGTACGAGGCCGACGCCTTCGCGCTGCGCCTGCTGCGCCGCATGGGCGACCCGGACGACACGCCGCTGGTACTGTTCCAGAACCTGCCGATGGTCAAGGCCACGGCCACCCACCCCGGCACCCACCAGCGCGTCGCCCATCTGCGCACCCTGCGTTGAGCCGGCCCCCGCGGGCGTAACGATTCCAAACCTCGACCCCCCTTCCGAGCGAGTGCTGCTCGCGCCGGCATGACCTAGGCTGTGTGCACAGCCTGCGGCAAGACCGGACCGGCTCGCAGCGCAAGCCCGACTCCGGGTCCCGGGGCCAGGCGCCACCAGGGGACCCCATGCCTTCCACCCGGGCCAGCAAGACGGCCGAGATCGCGGCCGCCGTGCGGGCCGCCCACCGTCGCTACGACCATCCGGTCGTCTTCGACGACCCGCACGCCCTGCAGCTGACCAGCCCGGCCTGGCGGACCATCGTGCGCAGTCGCGTGCTGCATCGCCTGGTGGTGCGCCGTCTGCTGGCCGACTTCCGCAGCATCCACGCCGAGATGCTGGGCCGCGCCCGCTTCGCCGAGGAAGAGTTGCTGCGCGCCGTGGCCGGCGGCCTGGGCCAGTACGTGATCATCGGGGCCGGGCTCGACTCCTTCGCGCTGCGCCATCGCGAGCTGGCGCCGCAGCTGCGCGTGTTCGAGCTGGACCATCCGGCCAGCCAGGCGGTCAAGATCGAGCGGCTCGCGGGGATCACGACCGAGCCGCTCACCCACGTGGAGTTCATCGCCGCCGACCTCGAGCACGAGACCGTCGCCCAGGCGCTGTCCCGTTCGGGATACGACCGCGGCGCCCCGGCCTTCTTCGCGTGGCTGGGCAACACCTACTACCTGACGCCGGCGGCCATCGCCGGGACGCTGCGCGCGATCGCCGGGCTGGCCGCGCCCGGCAGCGAGCTGGTGGTCGACTACGCGCTGCCGGTCGACCAGCAACCGCCGCAGGAGCGGGGCGCCTTCCTCAAGGCGCAGGCGGCGGTCGAGAGGCGCGGCGAACCCTGGCGCGCCTTCTTCACGCCGCCGCAGTTCACCGCGCTGGCACGCGAGTGCGGCTTCGAGCTCGTCGCGACGCTGTCGCCCGCCGATCAGCTCGAGCGCTACTTCAGCGGCCGCGACGACGGCCTGCGGCCGCCCGCCTGGGGTCACTTCGCCCACCTGCGGACCCTGCGCTGGCAGGCCGTCCCCTGAGCCATCCGCTCAGGGGCGCCCGGGCTCCACGCCCGCGTGCTGCGGCAGGTCGTCATCGATGTCCCACCACCCGGCCTTCGAGGCAACGTGGATGTGCGCCGCCGGCCGCCCGGCGATCGGCGTGTCCAGCGTGCCGATGCGCAGGCGCAGGACCTCGGGCCGGTCGTCGCGCCGGCTGTGGATGGGCGAGCCGCAGTGCGCACAGAAGCTGCGCCACTTGCC
>CAZKDU010000319.1:1381-2460 GCA_964551485.1 uncultured Burkholderiaceae bacterium | reverse complement strand
CGGGACATGTCGGCGAGGTACTTCGATTGCGTCAGCAGGGCCTCGTTGCGCTTGATCTGGCGCACCTCGAACGGGGTGGCCAGGCCGTTGCGGGCGAGTTCGTCCCAGCTGCTGCCGTAGCCCGCGGCCCTGGCCACCCAGAGCAGGATCTGCAGGTCGCGCAGGCCGCCCGGCGACTCCTTGCAGTTGGGTTCAAGCGCGTAGGGCGTGTTCTCGAACTTGGTGTGGCGCTGGCGCAGCTCCAGCGTCTTGGCCACGAAGAAGGCCTGCGGGTCCAGCCCGGCCAGAAACTGGTGGCAGAAGTCGTTGTAGAGCTGCACGTCGCCGGCGATCAGGCGCGACTCCATCAGCGAGGTCTGGACCGTCACGTCCTTGGCGGCCTCGGCCACGCACTCGCTCAGGGTGCGCACGCTGGAGCCGATCTCCAGCCCGCTGTCCCAGCAGCTGCCAATGAAGGTCTCGATGCGGGCGCGCAGCGCCGCGTCGCGGTCAGGCGAGACGCCGTCGGGCAGCAGCAGCAGCACGTCCACGTCGGAGTGCGGGAACAGCTCGCCGCGGCCGAAGCCGCCCACCGCCACCAGGGCGAACGGGCTGCTGAAGCCGGCCAGCTGCCAGAGCGTGCGCAGGGTGCCGTCGGTCAGCGCGGCCAGCTTCTGCAGGCTCTGGCGCACCCCGCGGGTGGAGGCGCCGCTGCCGCGCAGGGCCTCGAACAGCGCATCCTTGTTCTGGCGGTATTGCTGGCGCAGGCCTTGCAGTTCCAGGGCGGCCGCCGGCCGCCCGGGGGGCGCTCAGAGCGCCTGCACGAAGGCCGGCGGCGGCGGGCTGCCGGCCGAGAGCGTGAGCACCTCGTAGCCGGTCTCGGTGACCAGCACCGTGTGTTCCCACTGGGCCGACAGCGAGTGGTCCTTGGTGACGATGGTCCAGCCGTCGCCCATTTCCTTGACCTCCTTGCGCCCGGCGTTGACCATGGGCTCGATGGTGAAGGTCATGCCGGGCTTGAGTTCCTGCAGCGTGCCTGGCTTACCGTAGTGCAGCACCTGCGGCTCTTCGTGGAACACCTGGCCGATGCCGTGGCCGCA
>CAZKDU010000319.1:0-1371 GCA_964551485.1 uncultured Burkholderiaceae bacterium | reverse complement strand
GAGTAGCCGTTGCTCTCGGCGAAGCGCTGGATGGCCCAGCCGATGTCGCCCAGGCGGGCGCCGGGCTTGACCTGCACGATGCCGTGCCACATGGCCTCGTAGGTCAGGGCGCACAGGCGCCTGGCGGCGATCGAGGCCTCGCCGATCACGTACATGCGGCTGTTGTCGCCGTACCAGCCGTCGGGCGTGATCACGGTGACGTCCACGTTCATGATGTCGCCCTTCTTGAGCGGCTTGTCGTTCGGGATGCCGTGGCACACCACGTGGTTGAGCGAGGTGCACAGCGAAGCCGGGTAGGGCGGGTAGCCGGGCGGCTGGTAGCCCAGCGTGGCCGAGCGCGTGCCCTGCACCTGGACCATGTAGTCGCTGGCCAGCTGGTCGATCTCGCGGGTGGTGACGCCAGCCTTGATGTGCGGCGTGAGGTAGTCCAGGACCTCCGAGGCCAGGCGGCAGGCGTGGCGCATGCCGGCAATGCCCTCGGCGTCTTTGTAGGTGATGCTCATGGCCGGAATTATCCCATCGCGGGGCCCGGCGCGGGTGCGGCCGTGGGGTGGGCGGCGCGCCGCGCGCCAACGGCTGGCCGGGTAAAATCGCCCGGTGGTCCAGGCCCGCCCCAGTCAGCGGCGCGGCCGGCCGCAGCGCCCAGCCCTTCCCGCCCAGCCCTACAGGCCCGCAAGTGACCCTGCACATCACCTTTTTCGACGGCGGCAACGCCCTCAGCGATTTCCGCGTCCAGCAACTGCTTCCCGGCCTGCAGGCCATCCACGACAAGATCACCGGCCTGGCGGCCCGCCACGTGCACCTGGTGGCCAGCGAGGTCGAGCCCAGCGGCGCCGAGCGCGACCGCCTGGCCGCGCTGCTGACCTATGGCGAACCCTACGGCGGCCCGGCCGAGGGCCCGCTGGTGGTGGTCAGCCCGCGCCTGGGCACGGTCTCGCCCTGGGCCTCCAAGGCCAGCGACATCGCCCACAACTGCGGCCTGGCCATCAAGCGCGTGGAGCGCATCACCGAATACCGCGTGCTGTTCAAGTCCGGCCTGCTGGGCACGCCCAGCCTGAGCCCGGCGCAGTGGCAGCAGGTCGCGGCCCTGCTGCACGACCGCATGACCGAGAGCGCGCTGACCGAGCGCGCCCAGGCCCAGGCCCTGTTCACCGAGCTGCAGGCCGCGCCCATGGACCACGTGGACGTGCTGGGCGGCGGCCGCGCGGCGCTGGAGCTGGCCAACCGCCAGTGGGGCCTGGCCCTGGCCGACGACGAGATCGACTACCTGGTCAACGCCTTCACCCAGCTGGGCCGCAACCCCACCGACGTGGAACTGATGATGTTCGCCCAGGCCAACAGCGAGCACTGCCGCCACAAGATCTTCAACGC
>CAZKDU010000318.1:0-2463 GCA_964551485.1 uncultured Burkholderiaceae bacterium | reverse complement strand
CCGAGGAAACCGGCCTGCCGGTGCTGGTGGCCGAAGACCCGCTGACCTGCGTGGTGCGCGGCTGCGGCATCGCCCTGGAGCGCATGGAGCGGCTGGCGGCCATCTTCACCAGCGAATGACGGTGGGGGCGGCCACGCCCTGCGCCACCACATGCCATGCCACTGGGCACGTTTGACCGCACCCCGCCGCCCTTATTCAAGCAGGGGCCGTCGGCGCTGTCCAAACTGGTGTTCTTCAGCGCGCTGGCGCTGTTCCTGCTGGTGGCGGACGCCCGCCTGAAAATCGCGCACCCGGTGCGGGCCGCCCTGGCCACACTGCTGTACCCGGTGCAGCGCCTGGCCATGCTGCCGGTCGAGTGGATCGAGAACGCCGGCACCTACCTCAAGGCGGTGGAAGACATCCGCCTGGCCGAGGCGCACGTGCGCAAGCAACTGGTGCACCTGTCGGCGCGCGCAGGCCAGGTCGAGCAGCTGAGCCTGGAGAACGAGCGCCTGCGCAAGCTGCTGGAGCTGCGCACCCAGCTCACCACGCCCAGCCAGGCGGCCGAGGTGCTGTACGACGCCGCCGACCCCTACACCCGCAAGGTGGTGATCGACCGTGGCCTGGTGCATGGCGTGGAGGCCGGCTCGCCGGTGATCGACGAAGCCGGTGTGCTGGGCCAGGTGACGCGCGCCCATCCGCTGGTCAGCGAGGTCACGCTGCTGACCGACCGCGACCAGGCCATCCCCGTGCTCAACACCCGAACCGGTGCCCGCAGCGTGGCCTTTGGTGACCCGATGGCCTACGGCGGCGGATTGGAGCTGCGCTACATGCCGGGCAACGCCGACGTGCAGGCCGGTGACCTGCTGACCACCAGTGGCGTGGACGGGGTGTACCCCGCGGGCCTGCCGGTGGCGCGGGTGGACCGGGTCGAGCGGCGTGCCGACTCGGCGTTTGCGCGCATCCACTGCACCCCGCTGGCGCAGACCAGCAGCGTGCGCGACGTCATGGTGCTCAAGCCGCTGTCGGCCCAGATCCCTGAGCGCCCCCGCCCTGATGACACCACGGTTGCTCCTAAGAAAGGAGCAAACAAATGAGCCTCGGCAAGGCCTGGAGGGATCAATGATCATGGCGCCAGGGCGGCCGCTGCTGCTGCCCGCCACACCGGGGTTCGTCTGGGGCAGCCTGGGCGTGGCCCTGCTGCTGAACCTGCTGCCGTTTGGCCGCACCCCGTGGATGCCCGACCTGCTGGCCCTGGTGCTGGTGTTCTGGAGTGTGCACCAGCCGCTGCGGGTGGGCATTGGCACCGCCTTTGTGCTGGGCCTGGTCATGGACGTGCACCAGACCACGCTGCTGGGCCAGCACGCCTGGGCCTACACCGCGCTCAGCTATGGGGCCATCAGCGTGCAGCGCCGCCTGCTCTGGTTCAGCGAAGCCGCCCAGACGCTGCAGGTGGCGCCGCTGCTGTTTGCCGCGCACCTGATCGAGATGGTGATCCGCCTGGTGGGTGGAGGGGTGTTCCCGGGCTGGCTGGTGCTGCTGGCGCCGCTGATCGAGGCCATGTTGTGGCCGGTGGTCAGTGTGCTGCTGCTGGCGCCACAGCGGCGCCCGCCCGACCCCGACAAGCACCGGCCACTGTGAGCGCTGCCACCGTTCTGGCCTGCCCTGCCCGCTGCGTTGGCCCCCGCCCATGACCGAGCTGCGCAACATCCACATGGACCTGCGGCGCTTTCGCGCCCGGCTGATTGCGGCCGGCCTGGTGGTGCTGGTGTGCTTCATGCTGCTGCTGTCGCGCCTGGTCTACCTGCAGGTGGTGCGCCACGACGACCTCAGCGAGCAGGCCGAGAACAACCGCACCGCTATCGTGCCCATCGTGCCCAACCGGGGCCTGATCCTGGACCGCAACGGCATCGTGCTGGCCACCAACTACTCGGCCTATACGCTGGAGATCATGCCCTCGCGGGTGGCCAACCTGGAGCAGACCATCGAGTCGCTGGCCCAGCTGATCGACGTCCAGCCGCGCGACCGGCGCCGCTTCAAGAAGCTGATGGAAGAGTCCAAGCTGTTCGAGTCGCTGCCCATCCGCACCCGGCTCACCGACCAGGAGGTGGCGCGTTTTGCCGCCCAGCGCTTTCGCTTCCCCGGAGTGGAGATCAAGGCCCGGCTGTTCCGCAGCTACCCCTATGGCGAGCTGGCCAGCCACGCCATCGGCTACATCGGGCGCATCAACCAGGCCGAGAAAGAGCGCATCGAAGACTCGGAAGACGAAGAAAACTACCGCGGCACCGAGTACATCGGCAAGCTCGGTGTCGAGCAGAGCTACGAGCGGCAGCTGCACGGCGTCACCGGGGTCGAGGAGATCGAGACCTCGGCTGGCGGCCGCGCCGTGCGCAAGCTCGACAGCTACCCGGCAACCCCGGGCAACACCGTGGTGCTGTCGCTGGACATCAAGCTGCAGAAGCTGGTCGAAGACCTGTTCGGCGA
>CAZKDU010000317.1:0-2470 GCA_964551485.1 uncultured Burkholderiaceae bacterium | reverse complement strand
AAGCTGCCGGGCATGGCCAACCACTTCTACCGCGAGCGCGTGGACCAGCACCTGCGCATCGGCCTGCGCGCCATCGAGCTGCTGCGCCAGAACGGGCTGGATCAGCTGCACAGCCGCAAGCTGCGCAGTTTCGCCGAGGTCGCCTTTCAGTGAGTTTGCTCTTGTTTCAGGAGCAAACCATTCAGTACAGGCAAGGGCTGGCGGCCAATTTGACTTGAAGCCGTGTCAGCGGGTCGGTGACTCGGGCCACAGCAGTGGGCGCAGCGCCCACAGCCCCAGCAGCGGCCCCAGGCCCAGCCAGGGCAGCAGCCCCGCCAGCGCCACCTGGCCCGACAGCGCAACGAACAGCGTGATGCTGAGCGTGGAGATCGCAAAGCCGATGCTGTTGGTCAGCGTCAGCACGCTGCCCACGGCATCGCGCGGCGCGTTGCTGGCGGTCAGCGCCGAGAACTGCGGCGAGTCACCCGAGACCGTGATGCCCCAGAGCAGCAACCAGGCGGCAAACAGCGGCGCCGGTGCGTCGATCAGCCAGGGCGTGAGCAGGCAGCACAGGCCGCTGGCCGCGAGCTGCGCCCCGGCCACACGCGCGCTGCCCCAGCGCGGCGCCAGCAGGCCCCCGACCACACAGCCCGTCGCCCCGGCCCCGAGCACCACGAACGCCGCCAGCGACAGGCGGGCCCCCTGCAGGCGTTGCGCCAGGATCAGCGGCACGAACACCCAGACGGTGTACAGCTCCCACATGTGGCCGAAGTAGCCGAACACCGAGGCCCGCACCCGGCGGTCGGTCCACAACACGCCCAGGGCCCGCCACTGCAGGCGCGCCGGGGCACTGCGCACGGGCGGCTCGGGCAGGCCCAGGTAGAGCAGCAGCCCACCGCTGGCGGCCAGCAGCGCCACGCCCAGCATGACCAGGCCCCAGGGCAGGTGGTCGCTGGCCGCACGCAGACCGTGTGGGCTGGCCGAGCCCAGCACCAGCGCGCCCAGCAGCAGGCCGAGCGCGGCGCCCAGCCCCTTGCTGTACCACTGCGACGCGATCTTCATGCCCACCGGGTAGATGCCGGCCAGAAAGAAGCCGGTGGCGGTGCGCCACAGCAGCAGGGCCTCGAAGCGGTCTACCATGGCCCAGGCCCCCACGGTGCAGGCGGCGCCAGCCAGCGAGCACAGCAGGAACACGCGGCGCGCTGCAAAGCGGTCGGCAATGGCCAACAGGGCAAACACCAGGGTGCCGGCGATGAAGCCGATCTGCAGCGCCGAGGTGAGCGTGCCCACGGCCGTGGCCGGCCAACCGAAGTCGCGTTGCAGGTCGGGCATCACGGCGTTGACCGCGAACCACATCGAGGTGCCGAGGAACTGGGCCAGCACCAGCACCGGCAGCACCCGGCGCGGCACCACCTGCACCGGGTCGGGGGCCAGGCTCATCGGGGGGCGCCTCAGGCGCGGCGCGGGCGCACCTTGGACGCGGCCAGCTTGGCGCGCTCGCGCGCCAGCGCTACGTCGGTGTCATGGGCCAGGGCCACGCCCATGCGGCGCTTGGCAAAGCTCTCGGGCTTGCCGAACAGGCGCAGTTCGGTCTGTGGCACGCGCAGGGCCTCGTCCACGCCATCGAACACGATGCCCCGGGCCTCGACACCGCCATAGACCACGGCGCTGGCCCCGGGGCTCTTGAGCGTGGTGTCCACCGGCAGGCCCAGGATGGCGCGCGCGTGCAGCTCGAACTCGTTCTGCCACTGGGTGATCATCGTGACCATGCCAGTGTCGTGCGGGCGCGGGCTGACCTCGCTGAACCAGACGTTGTCGCCCTGGACGAACAGCTCCACACCAAACAGGCCCAGCCCGGCGGGCTGGCCGTCCAGCCCGACCCCGAGGTTGTCGGTCACGGCCTTGGCGATCTCGCGGCTCTTTTGCAGCGCCAGCGGCGACATGGGGTGCGGCTGCCAGCTCTCCACGTAGTCGCCGCTGACCTGGATGTGGCCGATCGGGTCGCAGAAGTGCGTCTGCACCTGGCCGTCGGCACCGAGCGCGCGCACGGTGAGCTGGGTGATCTCGTAGTCGAAGCGGATGAAGCCCTCGACGATGATGCGGCCCGGGCCGACCCGGCCGCCGGCCATGGCGTAGTCCCAGGCGGTCTGCACGTCGGCCGGGCCGTCGATCTTGCTCTGGCCCTTGCCCGAGCTGCTCATCACCGGCTTGACGATGCAGGGGTAGCCAATGCCCGGCTGGCCACCCGCGCCGTCGATGGCCGCCTGCAGTTCCTCCAGCGAGTCGCAGAACCGGTAGGGACTGGTCGGCAGGCCCAGGGTCTCGGCCGCCAGGCGACGGATGCCCTCGCGGTCCATGGTCAGGCGCGCCGCGCGCGCCGTGGGGATGACGCGCACCACGCCCGCGGCCTCGAGCTCCTGCAGCATGGGCGTGGCAATGGCCTCGATCTCGGGCACCACCAGGTGCGGGCGCTCGGCTTCGATCAAAGCCT
>CAZKDU010000316.1:0-2487 GCA_964551485.1 uncultured Burkholderiaceae bacterium | reverse complement strand
GGCCCGCTGGTGTAGCGCGCGCCCTGGTCGAGGATGGCCTCCATCAGTGGGAATTTCGGGCTGCCGTCGGCCGAGCGGGCGCGTGAGACCACGTTGCCGACCACGAACACGTCGGGCCGCAACGCCATCTGGTCGGCGCCGTAGCCCTCGATCAGCTCGATGCCCAGTGCCCGCAGCTGGTCGCTCATGGGCGGGTAGACACCCGCGTCACAGCCGGTCACGCGGTGGCCGGCCTCGCGCGCCAGTGCCGCCACGCCGCCCATGAAGGTGCCGCAAATCCCCAGGATATGAATGTGCATGCGCCGGGATTCTAGGGGAGGGGACCCGCAAACCATGGACAATCCGGGCATGGATGCGCTGACCGCTGAAATCGCCGCCGCCGCCGCCCGCCTGGTGGCCGAGGAGGGGCTGGAATATGGCCCGGCCAAGCGCCTGGCCCTCAAGCAGATGGGGCTGCCGGCGCGCACCGCCCTGCCCGGCAACGACGCCGTGGAAGACGCGGTGCGCGAGCACATCGCCCTGTTCTGCGCCGACACCCAGCCGGCCGAGCTGGCCGCCCTGCGGCGCCTGGCCTGGGTCTGGATGCAGCGCATGGCCGAGTTTCGCCCGCATCTGGCCGGCGCGGTCTGGCTGGGCACGGCCACGCGCCACTCGGACATCCACATCCAGATGTTCTGCGACGACCCCAAGTCGGCCGAGATCTCGCTGATCGATCACCACGTGGACTACGAGCCGCGCACCGTGACCGGCTTCCACGGCGAGCATGTGGAGGCGCTGAGCCTGAGTGTGCCCTGCCGCGAACTCGGCGAGACGGTGGGCGTGCACCTGATGGTCTACGACCTCGACGACCTGCGCGGCGCGCTGCGCCCCGATGCGCGCGGGCGTGTGCCGCGCGGCTCGCTGCAGGCCTTGCAGGCACTGCTTGGGCCCGACCCCGCAGGGGGTTGAGCCCCCAAGTGCCTGTTGGGCCCCATGCCCCCCCCGCGTGCCTTGACTGCCCAGCCCGGCGCCCATCCGATTGACCTTTCCCGCCCACCAGGACCCTTGCCCATGAGCCCCAGCCCCCATACCTCTTCGCCCGCCCCTTCCGGCCGCCGGCGCTGGCTCTACACCGCTGCGGCCGGGCTGGCTGCGCTGGCAGGGGCCGGGGTGGCCTGGCGCCGGTTCCAGCCCCGGCCAGTGGCCGAGGGGGCGGAGGCCGCGCTCTGGGACCTGCGGTTCGACACACCGGCCGGCCCGCCGCTGGCGCTGACCGGCCTGCGTGGCAAACCGCTGCTGATCAACTTCTGGGCCACCTGGTGCCCGCCCTGCGTCGAGGAATTGCCCCTGCTGGACGCGTTCTACAAGCAACATGCAGGCAGCGGCATGCAAGTGCTGGGATTGGCCATCGATCAGCCCAGCGCTGTGCGGGCTTTGCTGCAGAAGATGCCACTTGCCTTTCCGGTTGGCCTGGCCGGCCTGGGGGGCACGGAACTGGGCAAGTCGCTGGGCAATGAAGGAGGTGCGTTGCCGTTTTCTGTGCTGTTGGACGCGGATGGGCGCATCCAACGCCGTAAAATGGGCAGGTTGACACCCGAAGACCTGAGCGCCTGGCGCCAGCTCATCTGAGCCGGCCGGCCCGGTGGTTCGAGACACGTGCAGCCGCAACCGCTCACGGACGGTTGCGGCTGCAAGATAAAATCAATAAAAGCCACGATGCCCTCGTTTTGAGGGAAATGAGCGAATTTGAGTTACATTCGCCGCTTTCGTGCTGTTTCCCGGAGGATTCATGGATTTGCGCAAACTCAAGACCTTGATCGACCTGGTGTCGGAGTCGAACGTCTCCGAACTGGAGATCACAGAGGCCGAAGGCAAGGTCAGGATCGTCAAGGGCGGTACGGCAACGGTGATGATGCAGCCCCCGCTGGCCGCGGTGCCGGCCCAGGCTGCGGCCGTGCCCGTGGCGGCGGCCCCGGCCGTGGTGGCGGCTGCGGTGGCGACGCCGGCTGCGCCCGCGGTCAGCGGCCACATCGTCAAGTCGCCCATGGTCGGCACCTTCTACCGCTCCTCGGCGCCCGGCGCCAAGGCGTTCGTGGAGATCGGCAGCCAGGTCAAGGAAGGCGAGACCATCTGCATCATCGAAGCCATGAAGATCCTCAACGAGATCGAAGCCGACAAGAGCGGCACGGTCACCCAGATCCTGGCCCAGAACGGCCAGCCGGTGGAATACGGCCAGCCCCTGCTGGTCATCGAGTAAGCAGCCAGGACCGAACGCATGTTCAAAAAGATTCTGGTTGCCAACCGCGGCGAGATCGCCCTGCGCATTCAGCGGGCCTGTCGTGAGCTGGGCATCAAGGCGGTCATGGTGTATTCCGAGGCCGACCGCGACGCCAAGTACGTGCGGCTGGCCGAGGAGGCGGTGTGCATCGGACCGGCGCCCTCGGCGCTGAGCTACCTCAACATGCCCGCCATCATTTCGGCGGCTGAAGTGACGGATGCCGAGGCCAT
>CAZKDU010000315.1:0-2496 GCA_964551485.1 uncultured Burkholderiaceae bacterium | reverse complement strand
ATGAAGTAGATCCAGACACCGATCAGCAGCAACATCGGGCCCCAGCTGACCAGCAAGGTCATGAGCAGCGAGCCCTCTTCGCGCGGCTTGACATCGAACTTGACGTTGTTGTTGATCAGGTCCCCCACCAGGCCACGGTCCAAGTAAGTGGCGGTGCTGCGGACCTTGCGCTCGTCGGTGGTCACGGCCACGATCTCGGTGCCGCCCTGGCCTTCCTGGATGGTGGCGCTCTTGATGCGCTTGCCCCGCACTTCCTCCAGAAAGTCCGAATAGCCCATGTAGCCGGCCCCGGCAGCGCCGCGCGTGTCGAACTGCTTGAACACGGTGAACATCACCATGGCGATCACCAGCCAGACCGCAACTTTAGAAAACCATTGATTGTTCAAACGTGACTCCGATCGTGGAACCTCAGAGAGGTTGGGGCCGATTTTAGGCTTTTCAACCCGCGCTTTGGCCGTTCTACCCCATCACAGCCATGGCCGCAATGCGGTTTTGGCCTCAGCCTGCCCCCACTCATCGGCGCGCCAGGGCCCGGGCTGAAGCCACCTAAGCGGGGTTAATGTGGGGTTTTCAGGCCCATTCCCACCAGAAAGGTCTCGGACGACTTGTCGCGCGAGGCCTTGGGCTTGACCGGCTTGACCACCCGGAACGTGTCCTTGAACAGCTGCACCAACTGGCTGTAGCCGCCGCCATGGAACACCTTGACCACCAGCGCCCCCTCTGGTTTGAGGTGCTGCGCCGCAAACTCCACCGCCAGTTCAACAAGGTGGGCGATGCGTGCCGCATCGGAAGACGCCACCCCCGACAGGTTGGGCGCCATGTCTGACACCACCAGATCGGCCGGCCGGCCGCCTACAGCAGCCTCCAGCCGCTGCAGCACCTCAGGCTCACGAAAATCTCCCTGCAGGAAGGTCACCCCCTCGATCGGCTCCATCGGCAGGATGTCCAGTGCGATCAGCGTGCCGTTGAGCGCCCCCACCGCCGCACCGTCGGGCGAAAAGCGGCGTCGCAGGTACTGGCTCCAGGCACCTGGCGTGGAGCCCAGGTCCACCACCAACTGACCCGGCTTGACCAGGCCCAGCGCCTCGTCGATCTCTTTGAGCTTGTAGGCGGCGCGTGCACGGTAGCCCTCCTTCTGGGCCAGCCTCACATAGGGGTCGTTCACGTGGTCGTTCAGCCACGCCTTGTTGACCTTCTTGCTCTTGGTATTGACTTTCATGATGTTCTGCCCATGCGGGGATAATACGGCCATGCCCCAAATACAACTCACCCCGGCCCAGCGCAAGGTGCACCGCGCCGACGCCCACCACCTCGACCCCGTGGTGATGATCGGCAACGACGGCCTGAGCGCCGCCGTCAAGAAGGACACCGAGGCCGCCCTCAACGCCCACGGCCTGATCAAGGTCCGTGTGCTGGGCGACGACCGCCTGCAGCGCGAACAGATCTACCAGACCCTGGCCGACGAGCTCAACGCCGCCCCGATCCAGCACATCGGCAAACTGCTGGTGCTGTGGCGTCCGCTGCCCGAAAAGACCCGCGCCGAGGACGAAGACCGCATGCCCGGCCCGCGCGACGTCAAAGTGCTCAAGTTCAGCAAACGTGGCGGCCAGCGCCCCGAAGTGCGCACCTTGCGCGTGCTGGGCAACCAGCGCCTGACGGCCGGCGGCCAGGTCAAGCGCGCCAAGCCCAAGCAGAAATCGGTCAAGAAACGCGGCCAGGACTGAGTCCTGGCCCGCTCCTCTCCTCTTGCGCAGGGCCGCTTCAGGCTCGGCGCAGCCGCCAGAGGGTCAGCCCGGCACACCCCCACTGCAGCAAGTACAGACCGCTGCCCAGGCCGTGCCACAGGCGCAGGTTCTCGCGCGCCACGATGCGCGGCGCCACCGCGAACTCCGCCAGGAGTGCCAGCAGCATCCCGGCCACTACAAAAAGCAGAGCACCCGAAGCCCATTTCATCGGGGCCTGGGGCAGATTTCGCCGAGCCATCAGCAGCAACAGCAGGCCACAGACCACGGACACCCAGGTCTGAGCGCTGAACAACCGGGCCGCCATGCCGCCAGCCAGCGCCGGGCTGGGCAGGTGAGCAAACAGCAGTGGCACCACCAGGAAACCCAGCGTGCTCAGGCTGCCCCACCAGAGGGCGGCGACCAGGGTGGGCATCAGGCGTAGCTCACCGCCACGATCTCGTAGCGCTTGATGCCACCGGGCGCCTGCACCTCGGCCGTGTCACCCTCTTCCTTGCCGATCAGCGCCCGCGCGATCGGGCTGCTGACGTTGATCAGGCCAAGCTTGAGGTCGGCTTCGTCCTCGCCCACGATCTGGTAGGTCACAGACTCGCCGGAGGCCTCTTCCTCCAGCTCCACCGTGGCGCCGAACACCACCTTGCCGCCGGCGTCGAGCGTGCTTGGGTCGATGACCTGGGCCGCCGACAGCTTGCCCTCGATCTCCTGGATGCGGCCCTCGATGAAGCCCTGGCGGTCCTTGGCGGCGTCGTACTCG
>CAZKDU010000314.1:0-2525 GCA_964551485.1 uncultured Burkholderiaceae bacterium | reverse complement strand
GGTTGGGAAAACGCAGGCCGGCCAGCGACACCGGGTCGTCCACGCGGGTGTTGCTATAGGCCCAGGCCAGCGGCGTGTGCTGCACCCGGGCCAGGCTGTGCAGGGTCAGCTCGTGCGCGGTTTCCGGGTCCAGGCCGAACAAAAAGGGGCGGGCAAGGGCGTAGGGGATCAGGGGCATTGGATAATTCCGGGCGCGGCCCGGTGGGCCACATGCATTCTCAACCTCCGATTGTCCCCCATGAGCGCCACACCCTCCGCCCCGCCCGCTGCCCCACTGACCCAAGACCAACTCAAGGCCCTGGTGGGCCAGGCCGCCCTGGCCTATGTGGTGCCGGGCGAGATCGTCGGGGTTGGCACCGGCTCCACGGTCAACAAGTTCATCGACGCGCTGGCCGGCATCAAGGACCAGATCCGCGGCGCGGTGTCGAGCTCAGTGGCCTCGACCGAGCGCCTGCGTGCGCTCGGCATCCCGGTCTTCGACGCCAACGAGGTCGGCGAACTCTCGGTCTACATCGACGGCGCCGACGAGATCGACGGCCAGGGCCACATGGTCAAGGGCGGCGGCGCCGCGCTCACGCGCGAGAAGATTGTGGCCGCGCAGTCGCGCCGCTTCGTCTGCATCGCCGACGAGTCCAAGCGCGTGCAGGCGCTCGGCGCCTTCCCGCTGCCGGTGGAGGTGATCCCCATGGCCGCGCAGCGCATCACGCGCCAGTTCGCCGCGCTGGGGGGCACGGCCCGGCTGCGCCTGAAGGAGGACGGCCAACCCCTGGTCACCGACAACGGCCAGCACATCCTGGACGTGACCGGCCTGTCCCTCACCGACCCGCTGGGTTTCGAATCGATGGTCAACCAGTGGCCCGGCGTGGTCACGGTGGGGGTGTTCGCGCACCAGAAGGCCCAGGTCTGTCTGCTCGGCACGGCCAGCGGCGTGCTGACGCTGACCTACTGAGGCCTGCCGAGGCGCCAACGCCACCGGCGGGCACCCCGCCGTGCCGATGCGCGAGGCCATCGGGGTGAGTGGGTGGTGCGCTCGGGCGTGCAGGGCCGGCACCCTTCCATGGCAGCCGGCCATGCGCCTGTGGTCACGGCCCGCGGGCCCCAGGCCGCGGGGCGCTGTCCGCCACGGGTTCACCCCAAGGTTCTCAATAAGGTCTCAAGGGCCCACAAAAGGCCGGGCGGTGGCCCGGTTCAGAAACGGATGCCGCCGCGGGCCGGGGCTGCCACCGGGGCCACTGGGGCTGCCGGGGGTGTTTCCTGGGCCGCTACGGCCGGGCTGGCCACGGGAGCCGGTGCCCGTGGCGGTGTCAGGGGTTGCGCGGCGGCCGGCCGGTAGCCAGTGGGCAGCTGCGAGCGGGCCGGGTAGCCGGCGGCATCCAGGCTGCGTTGCCAATCGCTGGTGTTGAAGCCGGTCAGGTGGTGGCCGGCCAGGGTCAGCAGCGGCAGCTGCAGGCTGCCGTTCAGGGCTTGCAGGGCGTCGGCGTCCTGGGCCGTGGTCACGGTTTTCTCCACGAACGGCACACCGCGCTGCAGCAGCAGCTGGCGCGCCGCACCGCATGGGGCGCAGGGGTCGCTGGTGTATAGCGTGGCCGGGTAGCGCCGCACCACCGGGCGCAGGCCCGGGGGCAAGGCCGCCAGATCCAGCCCGGCGGGTGCGGGCAGGGGGCTGGCGCCGACCTGTGGCAGGGCGCTGGCCACCGCGCCGGGGCTGGGCCGGTCCGAGAAACTCACGCGACCCTGGGTGTCCACCGAGCGGTAAAGCACCTGGGCGGAGACCAACCCGGTGGCCAGGGCCAGGGCCAGGCCGAGGCCGAGCCAGGCCGCGGGCCGGACACGGCGGCGTGGCGTGGGATGGACAGCAAAGCGCATGGACAAGGTATCGGCAGGGGGCGGCTTGGCCTGAGGCCCGGCGGGTGGCTGCGCCGGGGCTGGCGGCAGCCGCGCAGCCAGGCGCTCAGGCCATGCCCTGGTGGCGCAGCAAGGCGTCGAGCTGGGGTTCGCGCCCGCGGAAGGCCTTGAACGACTCCATCGCCGGACGGCTACCGCCGGCCTCCAGGATGGCTTCGCGGTAGCGCCGGCCGGTGGCGGTGCTGGGCATGCCGTCGGCGCCGGCGGTTTCCTCGAAGGCGGCGTAGGCGTCGGCCGAGAGCACCTCGGCCCACTTGTAGCTGTAGTAGCCGGCCGCGTAGCCGCCCGAGAAGATGTGGCTGAAGGTGTGGGCCGAGCGGTTCCAGGCCGGCGGCTGCAGCAGCGCCACCTCGTCGCGCACACGTTGCTGCAGGGCCAGCACGGCCGCGGCGTCGCCGGCCCCGGCATGGTGCTCGGTGTGCAGCAGCATGTCGAACAACGCGAACTCGATCTGGCGCAGCGTCTGCAGGCCGCTCTGGAAGTTCTTGGCGGCCAGCATCTTGTCGAACAGCTCGCGCGGCAGCGGCGCGCCGGTGTCGACGTGGGCGGTCATGTGGCGCAGCACGCCCCACTCCCAGCAGAAGTTTTCCATGAACTGGCTGGGCAGCTCGACCGCGTCC
>CAZKDU010000313.1:0-2535 GCA_964551485.1 uncultured Burkholderiaceae bacterium | reverse complement strand
GATCGCCCCGGTGCTGGCCGGCTACACGCTGGGCGACGCCGACAACCTGCGCCGCGCCATGGGCAAGAAGAAGAAGGAGGAGATGGAGCGCGAGAAGGGCCGCTTCATCAAGGGAGCCCTGGAGAACAAGCTGAGCGAGAAGCTGGCCACCTGGGACCTGATCCGCAAGTACAACCGCGACTACAAGCTGGTCTTCGTCGGCGACGCGACCATGAGCCCCTACGAGATCCTGCAGCCCGGCGGCAGCGTCGAGTACAACAACGAAGAGGCCGGCGCCGAATGGCTGCAGCGCCTGACCCACGCGTTTCCCAAGTTCGTCTGGATCAACCCCGAGCCGCAAGGCGTCTGGCAATACCGCCAGAGCATCGGCCTCATGCAGCAGCTGATGAGCCAGCGTATGTTTCCGCTGACACTCAAAGGCCTCGAAGAGGGCATGCGACTGCTCAGCAAGTAAGTAAAAACCCTAAATCTGTCTGGCGCATAAGTTAACGTTAAGGTTCGCGCCCGTATCATCCTCGGACGGGATGTTCCGTGAAGTTTCAAGGACGAAGACAAAATGGGTTTCAAGACCACTCTGACGCTGATCGCGGTCGCCGGTGCCGTGCTCGCCGGTTGCTCCTCGATGGGCAGCAGCTCCTCCAGCACCGGCTCCAGCGCTGCCGCACCCGCAGCCCTGAACGACGGTGAGCTCAAGCTGCCGGCCGACTACAAGACCTGGCCCAAGTACCTCTCCAACATCCAGCGCCCCGATGCCAAGCAAGTGCGCGAGATCTACATGAACCCGCTGTCCAAGAAGAACGGCTCGCGCGAGCGCGGCTTCCCCAATGGCACCGTGTTCGTGATGGAAAACTACGCCGCTGCCGCCAACGCCGACGGCTCCCTGAAGACCGGTCCCGATGGCAAGCTGGTCAAAGATAAGCTGCTGGCCGTGTTCGTGATGGGCAAGGACGCTGGCTGGGGTGCCAAGGCCATGCCTGAGCTGAAGAACGGCAACTGGATCTACTCCGCCTACACCCCCACGGGCGACAAGGGCCCGCAAGACCTGAACACCTGCCGCGCCTGCCACCTGCCGCTTTCTAACAAAGACTTCGTGCACCGTTACGACGAGTACTGGAACACCTCCAGCCTCGGTCAGCCGGCCGTGCTCGCAGCCCTGGCGGCCCCCACCAGCCTGAGCGCCCAGGACCTGGGCCGCGTGAGCGCTCTGGTGCACGCCCACTGAGTAAGCCCGGCACCCTTTGAGGTGCCATGAACGGCCGGACCACCGGCCTGTTCCACGGCCTGCAACGTTCCGGGGTTTTCTGGGACAATGCGGGCCGATTGCTTTTCAGCAAGCCCCCAGGTCCGCCGCCGTAGTTCAATGGATAGAACGAGCGCCTCCTAAGCGCTAGATACAGGTTCGATTCCTGTCGGAGGCACCACCCAGGCCCCTGCCCCTGTTGCCCACGGCCAGCCTTTCAAGGCACCTTTACTGCAGCTTCACCCAGCCTTCAGGCCGGCTTCATCGACGCCGAGCACACTGCGTGCTCCCGTGAAGCTGGCCCCAGGCGCAAGCCCAGGGGTTTTTGGACCTGCCCGTTGGCCTGCGGCCGACGGGCATTTTTTCTGGCGTGATGGCCGCTCAGGGCATGGATCATTTTGGCCTTCGGCCCTTGCCAATACTGAAGAGTTTGCTCTCTTTTCAGGAGCAAACCACCGTCACGGCGCCACCGCAGTGTCGCCCCCTCAGCCGCGCGGCGCGCGCAGGGTGCGGCTGAGCAGCACCACCGGGATCAGGCCCACCAGCACCAGGGCCAGCGACGGCAGCGCGGCCTCGCCCAGGCGCTCGTCGCGCGCCAGCTGGTAGGCCACCACCGCCAGGGTGTCGCTGTTGAAGGGGCGCAACACCATGGTGGCCGGCAGCTCCTTCATCACGTCCACGAACACCAGCAGGGCCGCGGCCGCGGTGGAGCGGCGCAGCAGCGGCCAGTGCACCTGGCCGAGCAGGCGCCAGGCCCCGGCGCCCAGCATGCGCGCCGAGTCGTCCAGGCTGGCCGGGATGCGGCTGTAGCCGCTCTGCACGGACTGCAGGGCCACGGCACAAAAGCGCACCAGGTAAGCCCAGACGATGCCCAGCACCGTGGCCGTGACCCAGTAACCGACCCCGGTCTGCGGCGCCAGCGCCTGCAGCCAGCCCACGGGCAGCAGCAGGCCCACCACGATCACCGCGCCCGGCACGGCATAACCCAGGCCTGCCAGCTGGGCCACGCCACGGGTCAGCCAACCCGGCTGGCGCCGCAGGCTGAAGGCCAGCCACAGCGCCAGCGCCACGGCCAGCGCGGCGCTGATCGCCCCCAGGCGCAAGCTGTTGAGCGACCAGCCAATGAAACGCCCCCAGGGCAGTACCACCTCGTCCCCGAGCCAGGCCAGCAGCAGCGGGCGCAGCATGAACAGCAGCGGCAGCACGAAACCCATGAGCAGCGGCAAGCCACACAGGGCCATGGCCGCGGCGGCGCGCGCCCCGCGCAGCGGCGTGGGCCGGGCCTCGGCCGAGCC
>CAZKDU010000312.1:0-2546 GCA_964551485.1 uncultured Burkholderiaceae bacterium | reverse complement strand
GGAGCAGATCCCGGCGCAATGCAATGTGGCCTACATCTTCAACCCCAAGCTCACCGCGTCGGAGCTGCTGAGCTCGATCTGCGAGGAGTTCCTGATCCCGCTCGACGGGCTGGGCTCGCGCCCCACCATCAAGGCCCGGGTCGATGCGCTCAACGCGTTCCTGCTGCGCACCCATGCGGCCGGCCAGAACAACGTGCTGATCATCGACGAGGCGCAGAACCTCTCGGCCGACGTGCTGGAGCAGCTGCGCCTGCTGACCAACCTCGAAACCAGCGAGCGCAAGCTGCTGCAGATCATCCTGATCGGCCAGCCCGAGCTGCGCCAGATGCTGGCCCGCCCCGAGCTGGAGCAACTGGCCCAGCGCGTGATCGCGCGCTTCCACCTGGACGCTCTGACCGAGGCCGAGGTCGGTCACTACATCGCGCACCGACTGGCCGTGGCCGGCCACCGTGGTGCCTTGCCGTTCGATGCCAAGGCCATCCGCCGCATCCACCAGCGCAGCGGCGGCATCCCGCGTCGCATCAACCTGCTCTGCGGCCGCGCCCTGCTCGGCGCCTACGGCCTGGGCAAGACCCTGGTCACCGCGCCCATGGTCGAGCAGGCCGCTCGCGAGGTGTTTGATGCAGCGCCCGCCCCGGTGCCTGCACCGCCGCCAGTGCGCGAGCGCGCCCTGGTGCGCTGGTTGGCGCAGCGCCGTGCCCGGTCGCTGCGCCCGCTGCTCTGGCCGGCCCTGGGCGCGGCCTTGCTGATCGGGGCGGCCTGGCTCTACCACGGCCAGGGCAGCACGCCAGCCGCCCCTGTGGCAGCGGCCCCAGCAGTGGCCACGCCCCAGCCCAGCGCCACAGCGTCCAGCCGCCCCGTGGCCGGCGCCGGGGCCCTGGCGCTGAGCACGGTGCTCAGCCGCCCGCCGGCCAGCACAGCCAGCGGTGCCGCCATGGCCCCCGCCGGTGCCGGCCGCCCCGCCTCGGCGGCCGGTGCCGCGGGCCCTGTGTCCGCGCTCAGCCCAGTGGTGCCGGCCACGGTGGCGCTGAACCCGCGCACGGTGGCCCCCCGCGCCACAGCCACCGAGGCCCCAGGCACCACCCCTGCCGCGGTGTCCGGCCCAGGCCTGCAAAGCCGGTTCAAGACCCTGGTGCGCGACGAGACCGAGGCCTGGCGCGAGCTGGCCCCGGGCTGGCTGGTCGAGCCGGGCCAGGCCGACCCCTGCCAGCGCGCACAGCACCAGCAGGTGCTGTGTTTCCGCCATGCCCCGGTCAGCCTGGCCCAGGTGCGCAAGCTCAACCGCCCGGCCATCCTGACCCTGCGCGACGGCACCGACCCGCGCCCGGCCTATGCCTTGCTGGTGGGCCTGGGTTCGCACAGCGCCACGCTGCGCATGGCCGGCCAGAGCCAGGAGGTGCCGCTGGCCGAGCTGACGCGCTGGTGGCAGGGCGAGTACGCCACCTACTGGCGCGCGCCCACCGGCTACGTGAAGAAGCTGGTGGACGGCGACAGCGGCCCGGCCGTGGACTGGCTCGCCACCCTGCTGGCCAAGCACCAGGGCAAGCCCCTGCCGCTGGACACCTCGCGCCTGGACGCCGGGCTCAAGGCCCAGCTGCAAGCTTTCCAGCGTGCCCAGGGCCTGCCGGCCGATGGCCGCGCCGGCCCCATGACCTTCATGCAGCTCAACCGCGTCAGCGGCGTGGACGAGCCGCGCCTGGGCGGCGAGCGCTGACGCCCCGCCCCCCCCTGCCGGAACCCGACCCATGTCCTACATCCTCGATGCCCTGAAACGCGCCAGCGCCGAACGCGAGCGCGAACGCGGGGCCGTGCCCGGCCTGAACACCCAGCCCCTGGGCCAGAACCCGCTGGCCAGCTCGCGCACCCCGGTCTGGCCCTGGGTGGTGGGCGCGGTCGGCCTGCTGCTGACCGGTGGCTGGGTGCTGAGCCTGTGGCTGTCCGACAGCGCTCCGCAAGCGCCGTTGCTGCACTTTGGCCCACGGCTCACGGCCCCGGCCGCCCAGGCGCCCGCCACCCCACTGCCACCGCCGGCCCCAGCGCTGGTGGTGGTCAACCCAGAGTCGGGTGGCACGCCACTGGCGACCCCGGCCCCCACGGTGGCCCCAGGCCCCAGCCTGACCCCGGCCAGCGCTGCGCCCATCTCCCCGCGCGCAGCGGTCCCAGAGACCTCGCGGCCGCGCCGCAGCGATGCGGCTGCCCCATCCGCACCACCCGCCCCGCCGCTGGAGCAATTGCCGCCCGAGCTGCGCACCCAGTTGCCGGCCTTCACCGTCAGCGGTGCCACCTACTCAGACAACCCGGCGCTGCGCCTGCTGGTGATCAACGGCCAGGTGCTGCAGCAGGGCCAGCGCGTCGCGCCCGAGCTGGTGCTCGAGGAGATCCAGCCCAAGACCGCGGTGCTGAGCTTCCGCGGCCGCCGCTTCACGCTGCGCTACTGAACTGGCCTGCCGCGGCCGGCGGGGCATGCCCGCCCCCTGCCCGGCCCGCTGGCCGCTCCCTCGGCCGGGTGGTGCGGGCGGCCGGTGCCGCGCTGGCCTCAGCGCCCG
>CAZKDU010000311.1:629-2559 GCA_964551485.1 uncultured Burkholderiaceae bacterium | reverse complement strand
CGATGTGGAAGCCGTCGAGGTAGGGCTTGCGGCCGGCGGCGATGTCGGCCACGAATTGCTGCGGCGTCTTGCCGGCCTTCTCGGCGGCAATCATGATGGGCGCGCCGTGGGCGTCGTCGGCGCCGACGAAGTTCACCGCATGGCCCTGCATGCGCTGAAACCGCACCCAGGTGTCGGCCTGGATGTACTCCATGATGTGGCCGATGTGGAAGTTGCCGTTGGCATAGGGCAGCGCGGTGGTGACGAACAGTTGGCGTGGCATCGGGGCGGGCTTTCGAGAAACAGCCTCGGATTTTATTCGCCGCCCCCGGTGTCGGCGGCGGCAGGCCTGTGGATCAGGCCGCTGTGCCGAGGCCTTGGGCCGGTGCTGCGTTGGCCAGGGGCTCAGCCGCGGCCGGGGCTGGTTGGGGACTGGCTGGCCAGCCGAAGAAACGGCGCACCTCGTCGATGCGCTGCCAGGTGTCGGTGTAGCCCAGCGACATCAGCTCGCGCGTGTAGCCGGACTCGAACAGCAGGTAGCTGGCCAGGGCCGCGCCCTTGACGTCGGCTACCTGGGCCGACACCCCGAGCGCGCCCAGCATGGTGCGCACCGCGGCAGGCAGGCTGGCCACGTGGCGCGCTGCCACCTCGTCCAGGCGCTGGGACGGCGCGATCACCAGCAGCTCCACCGGCCGCAGGCTGCTGGCATGGCGCCGAGAATCAGGGATCAGCGACAGGGTCTGGTTGATGCGGCGCACGCGCTCGATGTCCACCGCCAGCGCATCCAGGAAGATGTTGGACAGCGCGTGGCCAGCGATCTGCGCCAGCGAGGGGTAGGCATGGATGGCGTGCGGCCCTTCGTCGTCCTGTGGCTCGTGCATGCGGCCGGCGCCGATCACGACGATGCGCTCGGCCCCCAGGTGGATGGCCGGCGACACCGGTGCGGTCTGGCGCATGGAGCCGTCACCAAAGTACTGCAGCTCGCCTTGCAGGTGCAGTGGCATGGCCGGGAACACGAAGGGGATGGCCGCCGAGGCCAGCAGGTGGTCGTGGGTGATGCGGTCGCGTGCGGCAAGGCGCTGCGAACGCACCCAGGGCGCGAGGCGCTTGTCGCCCTGGAAAAAGGTGACGTGGTGGCCCGAGCTGTAGCTCGACGCCGTGACGGCCAACGCCTGCATGTGGCCGCGCCGGATCAGCAGCGGCAGCCGCTCCAGCGGCACCAGGGTGGCCAGCAGCTCCTGCAGCGGGCTGTTGTCTAGCAGCGAGCGCGGGCGCACGCGCCGCCACTTGGCCAGCAGCCAGCCGATTGACAGCAGGCTGAGCCAGCGCGCGCCCGAGCGCATGACGCTCAGCGAGTCAGAGCGGTACACCTGGTCGGCGCTGAAATGGCGCCAGACGTGGGCCATGCGCCGCACCACGGTGTCGAAGTCGTCGGCGCCACAGGCCAGGGCGGCGGCGTTGATGGCGCCGGCCGAGGTGCCGGTGATCACCGGGAACGGGTTGGGTGCGTGGCGCATGCCGCTGGCCTTGCGGATGTCGGCCAGGGCCTCCAGCACCCCCACCTGGTAGGCGGCGCGCGCGCCGCCGCCGGTGAGCAGCAGCCCGGTGGTCGGCGGCGCCAGCGAGGGGTGCGGCATGAATCCCATGGGTGCAGAGTACGACCGCCACCCAACCTGAAAACCAGCGATAAGCCCCCGAGTTGGTGCGCATCTGTGGTCGGCCATGCGCAACCTGCGTGTGGCCTGGCTGAGTGAGCCTATGCGCGGGGGTTCCTAGGCTTGGATAGACTACGCGGTTCAGGAGAAGCCAGACATGACAGTGACCCCCCAGGCCGTGACCGAGGCGATTCAGCGCGTGGTCGACCCCAACACCGGCAAGGATTTCGTGACCTCGCGGTCGCTCAAGAACCTCCAGGTCAACGACGGCGACGTCGCGTTCGACATCGAGCTCG
>CAZKDU010000311.1:0-619 GCA_964551485.1 uncultured Burkholderiaceae bacterium | reverse complement strand
TCGGCTACCCGGCCAAGAGCCAGGTGGCGGCACTGCGCCGGGCCCTGGTCGAGGCCGTGAAGACCGTGCCCGGGGTGGACAACGTGTCGGCCAACATCAACACCCGGGTGATCGCACACGCCGTGCAGCGCGGCGTGCAGCTGCTGCCGCAGGTGCGCAACATCATCGCCGTGGCCTCGGGCAAGGGCGGGGTGGGCAAGAGCACCACGGCCGCCAACCTGGCGCTGGCCCTGGCCAGCGAGGGTGCCCGCGTGGGCCTGCTCGACGCCGACATCTACGGCCCCCGCCAACCCATGATGATGGGCGTCGAAGGCCGCCCAGAGACCACCGACGGTCAGTCCATGGAGCCGATGGAGGGCCACGGCGTGCAGGTCATGTCGATCGGCTTTCTGGTGGACCCGGACCAGGCCATGATCTGGCGTGGCCCCATGGCCACGCAGGCCCTGGAGCAGCTGCTGCGCCAGACCAACTGGAAAGACCTTGACTACCTGATCGTCGATATGCCGCCGGGCACCGGCGACATCCAGCTGACGCTGAGCCAGCGCGTGCCGATCACCGGCGCGGTGATCGTGACCACGCCGCAGGACATCGCGCTGATCGACGCCAAGAAAGGCATCAA
>CAZKDU010000310.1:0-2563 GCA_964551485.1 uncultured Burkholderiaceae bacterium | reverse complement strand
GAATACCTCACCAGCAACATCGTGCTGATGAAGAACATGATCGCCGACGGCTACGCCGACAAGCGCACGCTGGAGCGCCGCATCCAGAAGGTCGAAGCCTGGCTGGCCAACCCCAACCTGTTGGAGGCCGACAAGGACGCCGAATACGCCGCCGTCATCGAGATCGACCTGGCCGACATCAAGGAACCCATCCTGTGCTGCCCGAACGACCCGGACGACGCCAAGACCCTGTCCGACGTGGCCGGCACCAAGATCGATGAAGCCTTCATCGGCTCGTGCATGACCAACATCGGCCATTTCCGCGCCGCGGCCAAGCTGCTCGGCGGCCAGCGCGACATCCCGGTCAAGCTGTGGGTCGCCCCGCCGACCAAGATGGACGAGAGCGAGCTGATCAAGGAAGGCCATTACGCCGCCTTCGGTACCGCCGGTGCCCGCACCGAAATGCCCGGCTGCTCGCTGTGCATGGGCAACCAGGCGCAGGTGCGTGAAGGCGCAACCGTGGTCTCCACCTCGACCCGCAACTTCCCCAACCGCTTGGGCAAGAACACCAACGTGTTCCTGGCCTCGGCCGAGCTTGCCGCCATCGCGTCCAAGCTGGGCAAGATCCCCACCGTGGCCGAGTACCATGACGCCATGGGCGTGGTGAACAAGGACGGCGCGTCCATCTACAAGTACATGAACTTCGACCAGATCGAAGAGTACAAGGACGCCGCAGCCACTGTGGCCGTTTGATGGTGAGAAAACTGGCCGCGAATGCGGGGAAGTGAAAATCCCGTGCTATAATTCGTGGCTTAGCGGCTGTAGCTCAGCTGGATAGAGTACTTGGCTACGAACCAAGGGGTCGTGGGTTCGATTCCTGCCAGGGGCACCAAATGAAAAGCCCGCAGCCACAAGTTGCAGGCTTTTTTCTTTTCCCCTGTGCCTTTCTTTGCCTGCAAGGACAACGCTGCGATGAGCAAGGCCTTCACCCGTGAAGCCGAGGGCGACGATGACAATGAGCCCGACCTGCCACCACTGCCCGCCGGTGGCAAAAACTACATCACCCCAGCAGGCCACGCTCGGCTGCGCGCCGAGCTGCTGCACCTGATCGATGTGGAGCGTCCCAAGGTCGTGGATGTGGTGCATTGGGCCGCCAGCAATGGCGATCGCTCGGAAAACGGGGATTACCTCTATGGCAAGAAGCGGCTGCGCGAGATCGACCGGCGCATCCGTTTTCTGACCAAGCGGTTGGAGATCGCCAAGGTCACCGACCCGAGCCTGCACCACGGCAATGACCAGGTGTTCTTTGGGGCCACCGTCACCTACGCCGACGCCTCGGGTCATGAGCGCACGGTGCGCATCCTGGGCATCGACGAGGCCGACAGCAGCCAGGGCGAGGTGAGCTGGATCGCGCCGATTGCGCGGGCCCTGCTGCGCGCGCGCGTGGGGGACACCGTGCGCCTGATGACGCCCGCAGGCTGGCAGGAGATCGAGGTGCTGGAGGTGGTGTATCCCACGCCGGTGGGGCGCGCGGGCGGCGCTTAAGCGGCCGCTGTGCCGATGCGCTCGGCGCGCAGCACCGAGGGGGTGCGGCGCAGGTTGCGCAACACGGCCTCCAGGTGGCTGCGGTCTCGCACGGCAATCACAAAGCGCAGGTCGGTGGCGTCCTGCAGGCCCTTGTCGCCCATGTCCACGTGGGTGATGTCGGCCTCTTCCCTGGCCAGGGCTGCGGCAATGCGCGCGAGCACGCCCTTGGCGTTCGCCACCGTGACCACCACCCCGGCCTCGAACGGCCGGGTCGGCTCGTCGGCCCAGTCCACCGCAAAGAAACGCTCGCTGTCCTTGTACTGTAGGCGCTTGGCCACGGCGCAATCCTCGGTGTGCACCACGAGGCCCTCGCCACGCCCCAGGTAGCCGACGATGGGGTCGCCGGGGATGGGGCGGCAACATGGGGCGAACTGCACCGAGGCGTTTTCGCTGCCGTCCAGCAGCACCGCACCCTGCGACAGGTTCTCGTGTGCGGTGTAGCGCTCGCGGGTCATCAGCAAGGCATCAGGTTTCTGGCCTTGCTCGGCCAGCAGCGCCACCAGGCGTTTGGCCACGATGCTGGCGATGCGCTTGCCCAGCCCGATGTCGGTCAACAGTTCATCGTGGTTGCGGCTGGCGGTGAAGCGCAGCAGCTTGTCCCAGATCGGCTGGTGTTCGGCGTTGGTGTCGGGCAGCTTTTCCATGCCCTCAGCGCGCAGCGCCTGGGCCAGCAGCTTCTCGCCGAGCGCCAGAGACTCGGCTTGGGCCATGGTCTTGAGGTGGTGGCGGATCTTGGAGCGTGCCCGCCCGGTGCGCACAAAACCCAGCCAGGCCGGGTTGGGGGTGGAGACTGGGGCGGTGATGACCTCGATCACATCGCCGTTCTTGAGTTCGGTGCGCAACGGCACCTGCACGCCATTGATCTTGGCGGCCACGGTGTGGTCGCCGATGTTGCTGTGAATGGCGTAGGCGAAGTCGACCACGGTGGCGCCGCGTGGCAGCGCCATGATCTGGCTCTTGGGTGTGAACACGTAGACGGCGTCGGGGAACAGGTCGA
>CAZKDU010000309.1:0-2564 GCA_964551485.1 uncultured Burkholderiaceae bacterium | reverse complement strand
CTCGACCGCGCCCAGGCCGATCAGCGGCAGCGTGCTGGCGGTGCAGCTGACCACGGCGTCGAACTCGTGCAGGCGCTCGGGCAGGTCGGCCAGGCGCAGCACCTCGCCGCCGAAACGCGCGGCCAGCTTCTCGCCGCGCTCCAGCGTGCGGTTGGCGATGGCCAGGCCCTGCGGCTGCCGGGCCGCGAAATGGGTGGCGGCCAGCTCGATCATCTCGCCCGCGCCGACGAACAGCACACGGATCTGGCGCAGGTCCTCGAACAGCTGGCTGGCCAGGCGCACGGCCGCGGCGGCCATGCTGATGCTGTGGGCGCCGATGTCGGTGGCGGTGCGCACCTCCTTGGCCACGGCGAAGGAGCGCTGGAACAGCTGGTTCAGTGTGGTGCCCAGGGCGCCGGCCTCGCCGGCCACCCGCACCGCGTCCTTCATCTGGCCCAGGATCTGGGCCTCGCCCAGCACCATGGAGTCCAGCCCGCTGGCCACGCGGAAGGCGTGGCGCGCGGCCTGGTCGTCCTGCAGCACATAGGCGTGCGAGCGCAGCAGCGCTGGCGAGACGCCGCCGCTCTGGGCCAGCCAGGCCAGGGTGGCGTCCAGCCCGGGCTGGTCACCGGCGCCGTAAATCTCGGTGCGGTTGCAGGTGGAGAGGATGGCGGCCTCAGGCTCGCCCGGCGCACCGCGGCCCAGGGCCTCGCGCAGGCCGCCCAGAGTGGGGGCGACCTGGTCCAGGGCAAACGCAAAACGACCGCGCAGGTCGAGCGGCGCGGTCGTGTGGTTGATGCCTAAAGTCCAGACTGCCATGGGTGGAATGTCAACAAGCCCAGGATTATAAAATTCGCCACCTTTCAAACCTGAACGCATGGATTTCCTGGACCAAAGCCTGCACCTGCTGAACTTCGCCGCCCCCGCGTTCGGCATGGCCCTGGGCCTGGTGCTGATCACGCGCCTGCTGGGCCTGGGCGGCCCGCGCCAGGGCGCCTGGTGGGGCCAGTGGCTGCTCAATGGCGGCCTGGGCGTGGCCGTGCTGGCCGGCGGGCTCTGGTACTTCGGCCGCGACGGCAAGCTGCCGACCTACGTGGCCATGACCCTGGTGATGGCCAGCAGCCAGTGGCTGCTGGTGCGCGGCTGGCGCGACTGAGCGCCGGCCGGGCCTGGCCGCCGCCAGGGCAGTGCCGGGTGGCCTGCGGGGATGTCACCATCGTCGTTGCGCCCACGGTTGGTCACTGCCCCCACCGCGCCGGCCCGTGCCGTCCCCGCCGATGTGCGCCGCGCCTGCCGGCCCCGGGGCGCGGGGCCCAGAATGTGCCCACGGCCCCTGGGCGGGCGCAGACACGCCCTCAGCCTTCAATCCTCGCCGTCGGGGTGGAACAGATCGACCCGGTCGGTGATCAGCCCCTGCACGCCCAGGGCGCGCAGCCGTTGGGCGGTGGCGCGGTCGTTCACGGTGTAGCTGAGCAGCCGGCAGCCCAGGGCCTGGGCCCGCGCCACGCTGTCGGTGTCCCAGAGGGCGTGCTGGCAGACCACGGCCACACAACCCAGGGTGCGTGCCGCGTCCTCCCACCCGGGCCAGAGCCGGTCCAGCAGCAGGCCACGCGGCAGCGCCGGCACGGCCTCGGCCGCGCCGCGCAGGGCCTCGGTTTCGAACGAGGTCAGCAGCGGCACCGGGCCATCGGGCTCGGGCCAGAGCCCGGCCGCCGCCTGCGCCACCACGGCGCCGGTGTGCCGCGCCTGGCCTGGCGAGGGCTTGAGTTCCAGGTTCAGCCCCAGACCGTTGGCGCGGCAGAAGCGCGCCACCGCAGCCAGGCTGGCCGGGGGCTCGCCGGCGTGCGCGGGCGAGTGCCAGCCGCCGGCGTCGAGCTGCGACAGTGTGGCCCAGGGGTGCTCGCCGGCCTGCAGGCTGGCGCCCTCGGGCAGGGCCTCGGCGGCGTTGGTGGTGCGCGCCAGCGTGGTGTCGTGCAGCAGGAAGGGCACGCCGTCGGCGCTGAGCTTCACGTCGCACTCGAACATGCGGTAACCGTGGGCGGCACCCAGGCGGAAGGCCGCCAGGGTGTTTTCCGGCGCCAGGCGGCCGGCGCCGCGGTGGGCGATCCAGCGCGGGCAGGGCCAGGGCAGGGCGGTGGGCATGGGACAATCGGGGGTGTTGGCCGCACATTGTGCGCGCGCGGCGGTGCCGCGCCTGGGCTTGCGGCGTGCCGCCCCCGTGTTTTGTTGCGCTGCGGTAACATCATTCTTTAGCCACATGCGGCCGGCCCTCCCTGGGGTGGCGGACCGCGGTTCCCACCCGATGAACGCTCCCACCACGCTCACCCATCTGATGGCCGCGGCCGACGATGCGCCGCGCCTGCGCGAAATTCCCTACAACTACACCTCGTTCTCTGACCGCGAAATCGTGATCCGGCTGCTGGGGGCGCCGGCCTGGACGCTGCTGGAACGCCTGCGCGAAGAGCGCCGTACCGGCCGCTCGGCACGCATGCTGTACGAGGTGCTGGGTGACATCTGGGTGGTGCAGCGCAACCCCTACCTTCAGGACGACCTGCTGGAAAACCCCAAGCGCCGCCGCCTGCTGG
>CAZKDU010000308.1:0-2598 GCA_964551485.1 uncultured Burkholderiaceae bacterium | reverse complement strand
GATCAACCCACCCTCGCCGTTGTTGTCGGCGCGCAGAATCAGCAACACGTACTTCAGCGAGACGATCACCGTGATCGTCCAGAAGATCAGCGACAGCACGCCGAGCACGTTGCCGGGTGTCAGTGCCACGTGGCCGCCGTGGAAGACTTCCTTCAGCGCATACAGCGGGCTGGTGCCGATGTCGCCATACACGACCCCGAGGGCGCCGAGCGTCAGCGCGGCCACCGCGCGGGGGGAGGATGAAGGCTTGCTCACCGGTGCGGGCCCGTTTCGGACGCGGGCCTCTTTGAGAAGCGGCTATTGTGCGCCGGCATCACCGCCATGCACCAGCCCTGGCAACGTGCAAGTGTTCAGGCGTCGGCTTCAGCGTCGGGGTCGGTGGCCTCGAGCTCGTAGCTGGCTGCCAGCATCGCCAGTCGCCCGATGACGCCATACATGTAGAACCGGTTCGGCGCGCTGACGCCCGGCTTTTCGCCCAGACGCGGCAGGTGGTGGCTCTCGGCAAAGGCCAGCGGCACGAAGCGCGATCCCGGGGCGGTGAGGCTCTCGTCGGCGCCGCGCTCGGCATGCACACGATAGAACCCGCCGACCACGTAACGGTCGATCATGTAGACCACCGGCTCGGCCACGGCGTCGTTGATGCGCTCGTAGGTGGGCACGCCCTCCTGGATGATCACCTGGGTGACCCGCCGCCCGTCGGGCGTGGTGCCCATGCGCTCGCGGGTGCGTTCACCGAGCGCTTCGAGCTCCTTCGCGTCGCGTACGGTCATGATGCCGGCGCCGCCGGTGCCGTTGTCGGCCTTGACGACGACGAAAGGCCTCTCGTTGATGCCGTATTCCTTGTACTTGCGGCGCACCTTGGTCAGCAGCGCCTCGGCGTTGCCGCGCACGCAGGCCAGCCCTTCGGCGGTGTCGAAGTCCACCTGGCCGCAGTGGGCGGCCATCGGGTTGATCAGCCACGGGTCCATGCCCAGCAGCTTGGCGAACTTCTTCGCCACTTCCTCGTAGGACTGGAAGTGCTGGCTCTTGCGCCGCACCGCCCAGCCGGCGTGCAGCGGCGGCAGCAGGTACTGCTCGTGCAGGCCCTCCAGCACCTTGGGGATGCCGGCCGACAGGTCGTTGTTCAGCAGGATGGTGCAGGGGTCGAAGTCCTTCAGGCCGAGCCGGCGCTTGCTGCGCAGCAGGGGTTCGACGCGCAACTCGCTGCCGTCGGGCAGCGCCAGCGTCGTCGGCTCGGTGATGGTGTCGTCCAGCGTGCCCAGGCGCACGTTCAGGCCGGCCGCGCCGAAGATCTGGATCAGCCGCTGCACGTTCTGCAGGTAGAAGCTGTTGCGGGTGTGCTTCTCGGGGATCAGCAGCAGGTTCTTGGCCTCGGGGCAGATCTTCTCGATCGCCGCCATCGCCGCCTGCACCGCCAGCGGCAGCATCTCGGGCGTGAGGTGGTTCCAGCCGCCGGGGTAGAGGTTGGTGTCCACCGGCGCCAGCTTGAAGCCGGCGTTGCGGATGTCCACCGAGCTGTAGAACGGCGGCGTGTGCTCCATCCACTCCAGGCGGAACCAGCGCTCGATCGCCGGCATGGCGTCGATGATGCGCTGTTCGAGTTCGTTGATCGGGCCGGTCAGCGCGGTGATGAGGTGGGGAACCATGGGCCCTCTGGGTGGCGGGTGGAGCAGGCGTTGCCGATTGTAGGGAGCTGGGGGCAAACCCGCGGCTTGCAAGGGCATCCACGCCGCCCCGGGACGGCCCCCTGCGGGCCGCCGGGGCCGGCGGTCAGCCGCGCACTTCGCCGTTGCCCAGCACCACGTACTTGAGCGAGGTCAGGCCCTCGATGCCGACCGGGCCACGGGCGTGGAACTTGTCGGTGGAGATGCCGATCTCGGCGCCCAGCCCGTACTCGAAGCCGTCGGCGAAGCGGGTGCTCGCATTCACCATGACGCTGGCCGAGTCCACCTCGCGCAGGAAGCGCTGGGCGTGCAGGTGGTCGCGCGTGAGGATGGCATCGGTGTGGTGGCTGCCGTAGCGGTTGATGTGGGCGATGGCCTCGTCCAGCCCGTCCACCACCTTGACGCTGATGATGGGGGCCAGGTACTCGGTGGACCAGTCGGCCTCGGTCGCGGGCACCAGGCGCGCACCGGCCACGCCCTGCAGCAGGGCCAGGGACTCGGGGCAGCCGCGCATCTCCACCCCCTTGGCGGCATAGACGGCGCCGATCTGCGGCAGGAAGCGCGCGGCCACGCCGCGCGCCACCAGCAGGCCCTCGCTGGCATTGCAGGGGCTGTATTTCTGGGTCTTGGCGTTGTCGGCCACGGTCACCGCCATGGCCAGGTCGCAGGGGTCGTCCACGTAGGTGTGGCAGTTGCCGTCCAGGTGCTTGATGACGGGCACCTTGGCGTCGCGGCTGATGCGCTCGATCAGGCCCTTGCCGCCCCGCGGGATGATCACGTCCACATACTCGGGCATGGCGATCAGGTGGCCTACGGCCTCGCGGTCGGTGGTGGGCACGAGCTGCACCGCCTCGGCCGGCAGGCCGGCCTCGGTCAGCGCCTGCTGCACCAGCGCCGCCAGCGCGCGGTTGGACTCGATGGCCTCGGAGCCACC
>CAZKDU010000307.1:1997-2604 GCA_964551485.1 uncultured Burkholderiaceae bacterium | reverse complement strand
CGAGGCGATGTGGTCGTAGCCCGGCGCGATGTCGATGGTCAGCGGGCCCAGGGTGTAAAACGGCGCTTCGTGGCAGTGCTTGAGCTGCTCGTCCATGTTGGCCTGGATCAGCTGCATGGGCACGTGGCCCGGGCCTTCGATCATGGTCTGCACGTCGTGCTTCCACGCGATCTGCGTGAGTTCGCCCAGCGTGCGCAGCTCGGCGAACTGGGCTTCGTCGTTGGCGTCGGCGCCGCTGCCGGGGCGCAGGCCGTCGCCGAGCGAGAAACTCACGTCGTAGGCCTTCATGATGTCGCAGATGTCTTCGAAGTGCGTGTACAGGAAGTTTTCCTTGTGGTGGGCGATGCACCACTTGGCCAGGATGGAGCCGCCGCGCGAGACGATGCCGGTGCGGCGCTTGGCCGTGAGCGGGATGTAGGGCAGGCGCAGACCGGCGTGGATGGTGAAGTAGTCCACGCCCTGCTCGGCCTGCTCGATCAGCGTGTCGCGGTAGATCTCCCAGGTGAGTTCCTCGGCGCTCGCGACCTTCTCGAGCGCCGGGTAGATGGGAACCGTGCCGATCGGCACCGGGCGGTTGCGGATGATACACTCACGCGTGGGGGGGTTT
>CAZKDU010000307.1:0-1987 GCA_964551485.1 uncultured Burkholderiaceae bacterium | reverse complement strand
GGTGTGGATGTTCTTGCCGGTGGACAAGTCCATCACGTTGTCGGCGCCCCAGCGGATCGCCCACACGAGTTTTTCCACCTCTTCCTCGATGCTGGAGGTGACGGCCGAGTTGCCGATGTTGGCGTTGATCTTGACGCGGAAGTTGCGCCCGATGGCCATGGGCTCGACCTCGGTGTGGTTGATGTTGGCCGGGATGATGGCGCGGCCGCGTGCCACCTCGTCGCGCACGAACTCGGGCGTGATGACGGCGGGCATCAGCGCGCCCATGGGGTTGCCCTTGAGGCGGGTGGCGCGCTCGGTGTCGGCCAGGTACTCGGCCATCCACTCGCGTTTGGCGTTCTCGCGGATGGCCACGTACTCCATCTCGGGGGTGACGATGCCGCGGCGCGCGTAGTGCATCTGCGTGACGTTGCCAGTGTGATGGCCACCGGCCCTGGCCCGGCGCGGGGCGCGCTGCAGGTCCGCGGCCTCGGCGCGCAGGCGGGCCATGCGCGCGCTGTCTTCGTCACCGCTCTTGTCGCCGTCGTCCAGCGCCTGGCGGATGCGGCCCTCGTAGGACTCGGTGTCGCCACGTGCGTCCAGCCAGGGGCCACGCAGGTCCGGCAGCCCGCGCCGCACGTCGATCTGGGCCGTCGGGTCGGTGTAGGGCCCCGAGGTGTCGTACAGGCTCACCTGCTCGCCGTTGGTGAGCGTCACCTCGCGCATGGCCACACGCAGCGCGGGGTGCTGTTCCCCGGGCAGGTGCACCTTGGCCGAAGCAGGGAAGGGCTCGCGCGTGAGCGTGAGCAGCTGGGCAAATTTGTCGGGGGCGTTCATGGTCATCCTTTCGGCGGGTCAGCGGGCGGGCGTGGCTCCGGAAGGATGGACAGCGGCCCGCAGGCGCACCGTCAGCTCTTCTTACGTCGGTTCGAACCGATTCAAGTTCACGGGTTTGGGCAGGCCCATCTCAGCGGCCTTGGCATGGGACCAAGGGCACCCCGGAGCAAGAGGCATTCTACGCCCCTGGCCGCTTCGATCAAGCCCGGGCCGGCCAGTCCAGCGTGCAGCCGTCGCCCAGGGCCTCGCGCCAGACCCGCACGCGGGCCAGTTGGGCGCGCAGCCCGGGCGGCAGGGCCTCGGCGATGAACAGGCACAGGTTTTCCAGCGTCGGGATGCCCAGGCCCGGCACTTCGTCGAGCATGTGGTGGTCGAGCTGCTCGCGCACGCCCTGCAGCGCCAGGCGCAGCAGGCCCAGGTCGATCACCATGCCGGTGGCCGGGTCGCGCTCACCCCGCAGCGCCACCTCGGCGTGGTAGGTGTGTCCGTGCACACGGCGGCTGCCCTCGGCCTCGATCTCGCGCCGCAGGGTGTGGGCGGCGTCGAAGAAGAAACGTTGGCTGACGGTGAAGTCCATGGTGTGCAAGAAGGGTGGGGGTTCAGCGGATGCCCGTGATTTTGTGGGTTTGCAGGCTCAGGCGCCAGCGCGGGCGCTGCAGGCAGGTCTGGACGCACAGCGCGGTGTGGGCGGCACGCTCGGGGCCGTCCATGGGCTGCAGGAATTGGTGCTCGAAGCGGCCGTTGCGCTCCAGCGTGTCCAGGTCCAGCCCGGGCTGCGGCCAGACCACCTTGAGCTCATGGCCCCGGGTCTGCACCCAGGGGGCGCCGGCCTTGGGGCTGACGCACAGCCAGTCGATGCCCTCGGGCGCGGCCAGACTGCCGTTGGTCTCCACCGCAATGCGAAAGCCCTGGGCGTGCAGGGCGGCCACCAGGGCCGTGTCCACCTGCAGCAGGGGTTCGCCGCCGGTCAGCACCGTGAGGCGGTGCGCCGTCTCGCCGGCGGGCCAGAGCGCGGCGATCTGTGCGGCCAGCTGGCCGGCGTCGGCGAACTTGCCACCCAGGGTGCCGTCGGTGCCCACGAATTCGGTGTCGCAGAAGCGGCAGATGGCGCTGGCGCGGTCGCTCTCGCGGCCCGACCACAGGTTGCAGCCGGCGAAGCGGCAGAACACCG
>CAZKDU010000306.1:0-2638 GCA_964551485.1 uncultured Burkholderiaceae bacterium | reverse complement strand
AAGCAGTGGAGTGACTACGCCAAAGCCAAGGGCATTGCCGGGCACAAGGACAAGCCGCTGACCAACGACCCGATGGAAGCCACCTGGATCGGCATCCACATGTGGAAGCAGGCCGTGGAAAAGGCCAAGACCACCGACGTGGACAAGGTCATTGCCGCCATGGCTGGCCAGACCTTCAAGGCGCCCAGCGGCATTGTCTCCAAGATGGACGAGAAGAACCACCATCTGCACAAGAGCGTGTTCATTGGCGAGGTGAAAGCCGACGGCCAGTTCAACGTGGTGTGGAAGACGCCGGGCCCGGTCAAGGCCAAGCCCTGGAGCCCGTACATCGAGGGCAATGACAAGAAGCCCGACGAGCCGGCTGGCAAGTCGAAGTAAGCCCCTGGGGTGTGGGCAGGTGCACAACGCAGCACCTGCCCCATTCAGGGATTTGCAGCCTGGGCGGCGCGTCTGCCCAAACTCCAGGTTCCTTCATGATGTTTCGATTGATCTCTTCCTTGCTGGGCCTCTGGCTGCTGTGGTGTGTCACCACGGCCCATGCGCTGACACCCCATGAAGCCCAGACCATGGCGGCCGGGGATACCGACGCCCGCATCGAGGCGCTGGGACAGGCCGTGGCCCATGCCGACGACAAGACGCTGGCCTTCCTGCAGGCGCTGGCGGAGGATGCGGTCAAGGTGGCCGATGACCGTGCCTTCATCGTTCGCGGCGGCCGGGCCAGTGACCCGGTGACCGGTGCCGACACCACGCTGCCCGACAACGCTGAAGACGTGGTCAACAACAACCGCATGCGCGGAGAGATCGACGCTGCGCTGGCCACGCTGCGGCTGTTTGCCAAAGACGCTGCCACCCGCGCGGCAGCGGTCAAGGCCCTGCAGGGCGAGGCCGATGCCGGCAAGCTGCCCCTGATCGAGCGCGCGTACGCGGCCGAGACCGACGCCGGCATCAAGGCCCGCCTGGGTTTGCTGCGGGCCCAGGTGCTGCTGGCCAGTGGCGAGCCGGCTGAGCGGCTGGCGGCCGCCCAGCTGCTGGGCAGCAGCCGCAGCGCCAGCACCAAGACCTTGCTGCTGGAGCGACTCAAGGTCGAGGACGACCGTGGCGTGAAGGCTGCGATGGAGCAGTCCCTGCGCCAGGTGGAGGCCTCGCTGGCCTGGGGCGACCGGTTGGGTGCGATGTTCAGCGGCATCAGCCTGGGCTCCATCCTGCTGCTGGTGGCGCTGGGGCTGGCCATCACCTACGGGCTGATGGGCGTGATCAACATGGCCCATGGCGAGCTGATGATGATCGGTGCCTATGCCACCTATGTGATGCAGACTGTTTTCCAGAAGTACCTGCCCACGGGGCTGTTCGACTGGTACCTGGTGGCCGCGCTGCCGGTGGCGTTCATGGCGTCGGCCCTGGTGGGGGCGGTGCTGGAGCGCAGCGTGCTGCGCTTTCTCTACGGCCGGCCGCTGGAAACCCTGCTGGCCACCTGGGGCATCAGCCTGATGCTCCAGCAACTGGTGCGTTCGGTCTTCGGCGCGCAGAACGTCGGTGTGGAAAACCCGGTCTGGATGAGCGGTGGTGTGGAGCTGCTGGGCAACCTGCAGCTGCCCTGGAACCGCATCGTCATCATCGGTTTCGCCGCCGTGGTGCTGGGTGGCATGGTACTGCTGATCGCCCGCACCCGCATGGGTCTGTTCGTGCGCGGTGTCACGCAGAACCGGCCGATCGCCGCCTGCATGGGCGTGAACACTGCACGGGTGGACACACAGGCCTTCGCGCTGGGCTCGGGCATTGCCGGCCTGGCGGGCTGCGCGCTCAGCCAGGTGGGCAATGTGGGGCCCGACCTGGGGCAGGGCTACATCGTCGACTCGTTCATGGTGGTGGTGCTCGGCGGCGTGGGCCAGCTCGCCGGCACGGTGTATGCCGCACTGGGTCTGGGCGTGCTCAATAAGTTTCTCGAAGGCTGGACCGGCGCCGTGCTGGCCAAGATCGCTGTGCTGGTGTTGATCATCGTGTTCATCCAGAAACGGCCCCAAGGACTGTTTGCCCTCAAGGGCCGTTCGGCGGAGGCCTGACATGAGCCGTACCGTGCTTCTTCCCTCTCAAGGCCCGCTGCTGACCCGCCAGGGCTGGGGCGCCTTCTTCGTGGTGCTGATGGTGGTGGCCGGCCTCGCGCCGCTGCTCAATCTGGTGGTGCCTGCGGGCAGCGTGTTTCACTTGAGTGACTACGCGGTGGCGCTGCTTGGCAAGATCATGTGCTACGCCATCTGCGCGCTGGCCATGGACCTGATCTGGGGCTACACCGGCATCCTGTCGCTCGGCCACGGCCTGTTCTTCGCGCTCGGCGGCTACGCCATGGGCATGTACCTGATGCGCCAGATCGGCCGTGACGGCAACTACCAGAGTGACCTGCCGGATTTCATGGTGTTTCTCGACTGGAAAACCCTGCCCTGGCACTGGGCCGTGAGCGATTCCTTCGTGGCGCAGATGCTGCTCGTGCTGCTCGCCCCGGGCCTGCTGGCCTTTGCGTTCGGCTTCTTTGCGTTCCGCTCGCGCATCAAGGGGGTGTACTTCTCCATCATCACCCAGGCGCTGACCTTCGCCGCCATGCTGCTGTTCTTTCGCAACGAAACCGGCTTTGGCGGCAACAACG
>CAZKDU010000305.1:0-2645 GCA_964551485.1 uncultured Burkholderiaceae bacterium | reverse complement strand
ACATCCGCGGCACCAGCCCCAAGGTCTGGAACGCCTGGAAGGGCAAGCTGCTCGAAGACCTGTTCCGCAACAACCTGCGCACCCTGGGTGGCCGCGCGCCCGACCCGGCCGCCGAGGTCGAGGCGCGCAAGCGCGAGGCCCTGGTCATGCTGGCCCTGCACGCGCAGCCGCACGAGGCCCACAAGAAGCTCTGGAACACGCTGGACGTGGGCTACTTCATGCGCCACGACGCCGCCGACATCGCCTGGCACGCGCGCATGGTCTCGCGCCACGTGGGCACGGCCCAGTGCATCGTGCGGGCGCGCCAGTCGCCCGTGGGCGAGGGCCTGCAGGTGCTGGTCTACACCCGCGACCAGCCCGACCTGTTCGCGCGCATCTGCGGTTATTTCGACCAGGCCGGCTTCAGCATCCTGGACGCCAAGATCCACACCGCCAACAATGGCTACGCGCTCGACACCTTCCAGGTCGTGACCGCGACCCTGCCCGACCACTACCGCGAACTCGTGACCATGGTGGAAAGCGAGCTCGACCACACCATTGTCAACGCCGGCCCGCTGCCACCACCCAGCCAGGGCCGGGTCTCGCGCCGCGTCAAGAGCTTCCCGATCGCCACGCGCGTGGACCTGCGCCCCGACGAAAAGGCCCAGCGCTGGCTGCTCAGCATCTCCGCCAGCGACCGCGTCGGCCTGCTCTACTGCGTGGCCCGGGTGCTGGCACGCCACAAACTCAACCTGCAGCTGGCCAAGGTCACGACCCTGGGCGAGCGCGTCGAGGACACCTTTTTGATCGACGGCCCCGAGCTGCAGCAGAACAAGGCGCAGATCGCCATCGAGACCGAGCTGCTCGAGGCCCTGAACGCCTGAGCCCGGGCGGGGCCGCCGGGCCCTGTGGGTGGCCATCGCGGGTGCCCACAGGGCTTTCACGGATGCCTGCGCCCCCGCGCCGGTGGTGTACTGGGCCTTTGTGCTGCCCTGCCCGACCATGCTGAACCGCCGCCACCTGCTGCACGCCGCCCCGGCGCTGCTGGCCCTGCCCCGCCCGGCCCGTGCCCAGGCCGCCTACCCGGACAAGCCGATCACCTGGATCTGCCCCTACGCTGCCGGCGGCAACGCCGACAGCCGTTCGCGCCAGGTCGCCAAGGCCATGGGTGCCCTGCTGGGCCAACCCATCGTGGTGGACAACAAGGCCGGGGCCGGGGGCAACATCGGCACCGAGGCGATCGCACGCGCCAGACCCGATGGCTATACCCTGGGCATGGGCAATTTCGCACCGCTGGCGGTGAACCAGGCGCTGTTCAAGAAGCTGGGCTTCGACCCCTTCACCGACCTGGTGCCCATCGTGCTGATCGAAAAGGGGCCGCTGGTGCTGATGGTGCGCAGCGACTCGCCCTACCACTCGGTGAAAGACGTGGTGGCCGCCGCCCGCGCCGCGCCGGGCCAGCTCAGCTACGCCTCGGGCGGCATCGGCGGCACCCACCACCTGAGCGGCGCGCTGTTCGAGCATGCGGCCGGTGTGCGCATGATCCACGCCCCCTACAAAAGCGGCTCGGCCGGTGCCACCGACCTCATGGGCGGCCAGGTGCAGATGATGTTCGAGCAGATGTACGCCGCGCTGCCGGCGATCAAGGGCGGGCGGCTGCGTGCCCTGGCCATCACCAGCAGGCAGCGCTCGGCCCTGCTGCCCGAGGTACCCACCATGGCCGAACAGGGCTACCCGGCGGTGGAGGTGCTGAACTGGCAGGGCCTGATCGGGCCCCGGGGCCTGCCCCCGCCCCTGGTGCAGCGGCTCAACGCGGTGGGCAACCAGGCCCTGCAGGACACCGAGCTGCGCGGCAAGGTCCTGGGCCAAGGCAACGAGCTCGGGGGCGGCAGCCCGGAGCAGTTCGCCAGCCTGATCCGCTCCGAGGCCACGCGCTGGGGCAAGGTGGTGCGCGACGCCCGCATCGAACTCGACTGAACGAACGCCAGGGGCCCTGCAGGCACCGGGCGGCGCACGCCCGGGTGTGCAGCGGCCTGCGTGGCCCCTGCGACCCTCACAAGGCCGCAGGGAGGGGTTGCGCGTCAGTGCTGCGGCTTGAAGGTGGCCTGCTGCTGGTCGAACAGGGCCTCGGGGGCCTGGGTTTCCTCCCAGCGCTGCTGGTTCAGGCGCTGGTTCAGCTGCTGGGTGTCGAGGTCGCCGGTCCACTTGGCCACCACCAGGGTCGCCACGCCGTTGCCCACCAGGTTGGTGAGGGCGCGTGCCTCGGACATGAAGCGGTCGATGCCCAGGATCAGGGCCAGGCCCGCGACCGGCACCCCACCCACAGCCGAGAGCGTGGCCGCCAGCACGATGAAGCCGCTGCCGGTGATGCCGGCCGCCCCCTTGGAGGTCAGCAGCAGCACGGCCAGCAGGGTCAGCTGCTGGGTCAGGCTCATGGGTGTGTCGGTGGCCTGGGCGATGAACACCGCAGCCATGGTCAGGTAGATCGAGGTGCCGTCCAGGTTGAACGAGTAGCCAGTGGGGATGACCAGGCCCACCACCGACTTGCGTGCGCCCAGGGCCTCGAGCTTTTCCATCATGCGCGGCAGCACCGACTCGGACGACGAGGTGCCCAGCACAATCAGCAGCTCTTCCTTGATGTACTTGACGAACTTCCAGATGCCGAA
>CAZKDU010000304.1:0-2656 GCA_964551485.1 uncultured Burkholderiaceae bacterium | reverse complement strand
CCCCCCCGAGCGGCTGGGCCCGCTGCCACCCGCGGCGCGCGCAGTACCCGCCCGCGGCCCCGTGGCCGCGCGAGGCCACGGCCTCGGCCAGGCCCAGGCCCTGGGCCAGCAGCAGGCCGACCTTGCGGTTGCGGCTCAGGCTGCCGGTGGCGGTGAGCACCAGGTCGCCCATGCCGCTCAGGCCCATGAAGGTGTCGGCGCGCGCGCCCAGCGCCAGGCCCAGGCGCGTCATCTCGGCCAGGCCGCGGGTGATGAGCGCCGCGCGGGCGTTGAGGCCGGGCGCGCTGGCGGCCGGCTGGCCGGGGGCGGCGGCACGCTCGGCCAGGCCGTCGAGCACGCCAGTGGCACTGGCCAGCACGTTCTTGACGGCGCCGCCCACCTCCACGCCCACCACGTCGTCGTTGGCATAGACGCGCAGGGCCGGGCCATGGAAGGCCTCGACCAGGGTGTCGCGCACACGGGCGCTGCGGCTGGCCGCGACCAGGGCTGTGGGCTGGCCCCGCGCCACCTCGAGCGCGAAACTGGGGCCGCTGAGCACACCAAAGCCCGGGCCGGCGCCACGCTCAGGCGCGACCTGGGCACAGATTTCATGGCCGAGCAGGCCCAGCGCCGGCACGCCGCCGGGACCGGTTGCAGGCTCGACGCCTTTTTCGAAGCCCTTGCACAGCCAGACCACCGGGGCCGCCACGTCGCGCAGCAGGGCCAAGTGCTCGCGCAGGCCGGCCATGGGTGTGGCGATGATGACCAGGTCGTGGGCGCCGGCCTCGGCCTGCAGCGCGGCCGCGTCGCCACCGGCCAGGCGCAGGGCCGGTGGCAGCGCCACGTCGGGCAGGTAGCGGTCATTGCAGCCCTGGGCGTGCATGGCCCGGGCCTGGGCGGCGTCGCGCGCCCACAGCGTCACGGCATGGCGGGCGCTGGCGTTCATGGCCAGCGCGGTGCCCCAGGCCCCAGCCCCAATCACTATGATTTTCATAGCACTCGAACCAGAAGGGGCAAGGGCTGACGACCCATTACTGGGTCATGGCGGGGGCAGCCTGGCCGTCGGCCGCGGCCGCCAGGCGCTGCTCGTACATGGCCTGGAAGTTGATTTCGGTCAGGTGCACCGGCGGGAAGCCGGCACGGGTGATGGTGTCGGCCACGTTGGCGCGCAGGTAGGGGTAGACGATCTGCGGGCAGGCGATGCCCAGCACCGGGTCCATCTGGTCTTCGGGCAGGTTGCGCAGCTCGAAGATACCGGCCTGCGTGGCCTCGACCAGGAACACGGTCTTGTCCTTGATCTTGGTCTGCACGGTGGCGGTGACGGTCACCTCGTAGATGCCATCGGCGACCGGTGCGCCCTGCACGCCGAGCTGGATCTCCACGGCGGGCTGCTCTTGTTCGAGCAGGATGGCGGGGGAGTTCGGCTGCTCCAGCGACAGGTCCTTGAGGTAGACGCGCTGGATCTGGAACACGGGGTCTTGTTGGTCGGCCATGACAGTCTTTCGGTAATGATTCGGTGAAGGGGCAACACAAGGCCCGCCGGCTGCGCGAGCGGGGCGGGCCTGACTCCCGCCACTGCGGCGGGCACAAGCGCGGATTATGTCAGCCGAAAAGGGGCCGGCCTGGGCGCTGTGGCCCGGGCTCAGCCCTGCAGCAGCGGCAGCAGGCCGCCCTGGCTGTCCAGGGCGATCAGGTCGTCGCAGCCACCCACGTGGGTGCTGCCGATGAAGATCTGCGGCACGGTGCGCCGGCCGGTCAGCTCCATCATGCGCAGGCGCTCGTCGGGCTGGGTGTCGATGCGCACCTCCTCGATCTCGGCCACGCCGCGCGACTTGAGCAGCTGCTTGGCACGGATGCAGTAGGGGCAGACGGCCGTGGTGTACATCTTGACGGCTTGCATGCGGGGGGCGTCCTCTCAGGCTTTCTCGACGGGCAGACTGGCGTCTTTCCAGGCGGTCAGGCCGCCGGCCAGGGCCTGGGCCTTCTCGTAGCCGAGCTTGCGTGCCATGGCCACGGCGCGGCGCGCACGCGCGCCCGTGGGGCAGATCAGCACCAGCGGCAGGGCCTTGTTCTTTACCGTCTCGGCCAGGCGCGCCTCGACCTGGCCGAACGGCAGGTTGCGGGCGCCACCGGCGTGGGCCTTGGCGAACTCCTCGGGTTCGCTCACGTCCAGCAGCACGGCTTTTTCGCGGTTGATCAGCTGCACCGCCGCGGCCGGGGAGAGGGCGTCGCCGTCGGCCGCACCACGCAGCGTGGGCCACAGCAGCAGGCCGCCCGAGGCCAGGGCCACAGAGATCAGCATCCAGTTGTCGAGCAAGAATTTCACGGCATTCCTTTGAGGCAATCCGGCATTTTAAAATGCACGGCTGCGCACTGCAGTGACCGTGCCGCCATGCCCCGGCGCCCCGCGGGCCGCCGGGGCCCTGTCCCCCAACCGAACCGTCTCACACCATGTACAAACTCGTGCTGATCCGCCACGGCGAATCGACTTGGAACCTTGAAAACCGCTTCACCGGCTGGACCGTCGTGGACCTCTCCGCCACCGGCGTGGCCCAGGCCCAGGCCGCCGGCCGCCTGCTCAAGGCCGAGGGCTACGAGTTCGACGTGGCCTACACCAGCGTGCTCAAGCGCGCCATCCACACCCTGTGGCACGTGCTCGACGGCATGGAGCGCCAGT
>CAZKDU010000303.1:378-2665 GCA_964551485.1 uncultured Burkholderiaceae bacterium | reverse complement strand
AGGCTGCGCGCGATCGGCAGCGGCCGCTCGCTGCCGGGGTGGCCGGCCGGGTGTTCGAAGCCCAGGTCCTGCAGCCACTCCGCGGTGATCAGGGTGTCGAGCTGGTCGTGGCGCAGGTTGGCGGCGATCGGCACGCGCTCAAGCCGGGTCTCGCAGCCCTGCAGGGCCAGCGTGGCCTCGTCGAAGGTGGCGTACAGCGACACCGCCGGGCAGGCCCGGCCCTCCTGCAGGGTGTAGGTCTGCACCACGGCGTCGGGCAGCATGGTGATCTTGTGGCCCGGCATGTAGACCGTGGACAGGCGCTGGCGGCCGAGCTGGTCGACCGCGTCGCCCGGGCGCAGTGCCAGGCCCGGGGCGGCGATGTGCACGCCCAGCACCACCTGGCCCGTGCCCAGGCCGGTCACCGACAGCGCGTCGTCGATCTCGGTGGTCTGCGAGTCGTCGATGGAGTAGGCCTGGACCTCGGCCAGCGGCAGCGCGTCGGTGATCTGCGGTGCCACCAGGGCCGGGAAGCCCGTGCCCCTGGGGAAGTGCTCGAACAGGAAGCGCTGCCAGTGGAACTGGTAGGCCGAATCGATGGCGCCGGCGCGCTGCAGCAGGGCCAGCGGCGCGGTCTGGGTGGCGCGCGCGGCCTCCACCACGGCCTTGTACTCGGGCGCGTTCTTGTCGGGCTTGAACAGGATCTTGTAGAGCTGCTCGCGCACCGGGGCCGGGCACTGGCCAGCGCCGAGCGCGGCCACCCACTCGGTGATCTGGGCCGCGATCAGCTTCTTCTTCTCGATCGCGGCCAGCGCCTGCTGCACGACCTCGGCCGGCGCCTTGCGAAAGCGCCCCTTGGCCGCGCCGCGGCGGAAGTAGTGCGGCGCCTCCTGCAGCCGCAACAGGGCCGCGACCTGCTGGGTCAGCGTGGGCGGGTCGGAGAAATAGTCGCGCGCCAGGTCGGCGAAGCCGAACTCGTCTTCGGGGGCGAACTCCCAGGCCAGGTCCAGCTCGATGCCGGCGCTCAGGCCCTGGGCCTGGGCCAGCAGCTCGGCCGGGGCCGGCTTCTCGAACCTGAGCAGCACGTGGCTGGCCTTGACCTTGACCCGCTTGCCGCTGTCCAGCTCGACCTGGGCCGAAGCCTCAGCTTCAGAGAGTACGCGGCCCGCCAGCAGCTTGCCGGCGTCTTCAAACAATGCAAACATGGGGCCGATTGTCCCAAATCTGGCGGCCCCCACCTCGGGACCGCCCTGGCTCAGCCCCGGGCCAGCCGCAGGAAGTCCAGCACCCCGGGCAGCAGGGCGTCGAAGTTGCTCAGCGCGTGGTCGCTGCCCGGCACCCAGACCCCGCCGCAGCCCGCGTAGCGCGCCGCCATCTCGCGCGCGTCCAGCACCTCGTCGCCTTCGGCGATCACGGCGTAATAACGCTGCGGGCTGGTGATGGCGGCCGGGCGCAGGGCGCGCAGCTCGTCAACGAAGCGCGGCTCGAAGAAAAAGCGCTCGGCCGGGTCGTGCCAGGCGCTGTGCTCGCCGATGTGGCGCGCCAGGTCGCGCGCCGGCTCCACCGCCGGGTTCAGCAGCACGGCGCGGCAGCCCGTGGCCTCTGCCAGCACGGTGGCGTAGAAGCCGCCCAGCGAGGAGCCGACCACCGCCATGCGCTCGCGCGGCCAGCCAGCCACGGCCTGTCGCACCAGGGCCATGGCCGCGGCCGGCGAGGGCGGCAGTTGCGGGCAGCACCAGTGCACCACCGGGAAGTCCTGCGCCACCCGGGCCGCCATCTTGCGCGCCTTCATGGACTGCGGCGAGGAGCGAAAGCCGTGCAGGTAGAGCAGGTGGGTGGTGTCCGGGGGGGCAGGTGGCGCGGTCATGCCGTCATGCTAGCGGCCACCATCGCCGGCCCGGCCGCGCCGGCGCGGGATAATTCGTGCCATGGCTGTGGTTTTTGGAAAGCGCTCGCTCTGGCAGCGCATCGCCCCGATGCTGCGCGGCTTCGACGGGCCGCTGGCGTTCGCCGTCTTCATGCTGGCCTGCGCCGGCTTGCTGACCATGTACTCGTCGGGGTTCGACCATGGCACGCGCTTCGTCGACCACGGCCGCAACATGCTGATCGCCGGCTTCATCATGTTCGTGGTGGCCCAGGTGCCGCCGCAGCGGCTGATGCGGTTTGCGGTGCCGCTGTACGCGCTGGGCCTGACCCTGCTGATCGCGGTGGCCCTGTTCGGCATCACCAAGAAGGGGGCGAAGCGCTGGATCAACCTGGGCGTGACCATCCAGCCCAGCGAGATCTTGAAGATCGCCATGCCGCTGAT
>CAZKDU010000303.1:0-368 GCA_964551485.1 uncultured Burkholderiaceae bacterium | reverse complement strand
CCTGGCCGCCGGCCTGCTGCTGGCGGCGCCTGCCGGCTTGATCGTCAAGCAGCCCGACCTGGGCACCGCCATCCTGGTGCTGATCTCCGGGCTGGCCGTGATCTTCTTCGCCGGCCTGAGCTGGTGGCTGATCGTGCCGCCGGTGCTGCTGGGCGCGGTCGGCGTGGCGCTGCTGGTGATCTCCGAGCCCAGCCTGTGCGCCGACGGCGTGCGCTGGCCGGTGCTGCACGACTACCAGCAGCAGCGCGTCTGCACCCTGCTCGACCCCGCGCGCGACCCGCTGGGCAAGGGCTTCCACATCATCCAGGGCATGATCGCCATCGGCTCCGGCGGGTTGCTGGGCAAGGGCTTCATGCAGGGCACCCAGA
>CAZKDU010000302.1:0-2682 GCA_964551485.1 uncultured Burkholderiaceae bacterium | reverse complement strand
GGGCTACCGCACCGGTGTCTACACCTCGCCGCACCTGGTGCACTTCGAGGAGCGCTGCCGGGTCCTGGGCGAGTCCGTGGCTGCTACGGATTTGATAGCGCACTTCGAAGCCGTGGAAAGGGCTCGGACCGAAAATGGCCAGGAGGTCAGCCTGACCTACTTCGAGTTCACCACGCTCGCCATCCTGTCCCTGCTGGCCCAGGCCCGGCTCGACGTGGTGGTGCTCGAGGTCGGGCTGGGCGGGCGGCTGGACGCCGTCAACCTGGTCGACGCCGACTGCGCCGTCATCACCAGCGTTGATCTGGACCACATGGAGTTCCTCGGTCCCGACCGCGAGTCCATCGGCCGCGAGAAGGCCGGCATCATGCGCGCCGGCCGGCCCGTGGTGGTCAGCGACCCGCTGCCGCCGCAGAGCGTGCTGGACCATGCCCAGGCCCTGGGCGCCGACCTCTGGTGCCTGGGCCGCGACTTCAATTTTGCGGGCGACAAGCAGCAGTGGGGCTGGGCCGGGCGCGGGCGGCGCTACGCCGGCCTGGCCTACCCGGCGCTGCGCGGCGCCAACCAGCTGCTCAACGCCTCGGGCGTGCTGGCCGCGCTGGAGGCGCTGCGCCCGCGCCTGCCGGTCACGGCCCAGGCGGTGCGCAACGGCCTGGCCCTGGTCGCCCTGCCCGGGCGTTTCCAGATCGTGCCGGGCCAGCCCACCCTGGTGCTGGACGTGGCGCACAACCCGCACGCGGCTGCAGCCCTGGCCGCCAACCTCGACGCCATGGGGTTCTTCCCCACCACCCATGCGGTGCTGGGGGCCATGGCCGACAAGGACCTGGCGCCCATGCTCACCCGCCTGGGCCCCCTGGTGGACCGCTGGTACTTCACCGACCTGCCGACGCCGCGCGCTGCCAGCGCCGAGCAACTGTTGGCGCGCTGGGAGGCCCTGCCGGGGCGGCGCGCCGACGTGCCTGCCAGTACCCATGCCAGCCCTCAGGCCGCCCTGGACGCGGCCATGCTCGTGGCAGACCCGGCTGATAGAATCATGGTCTTTGGATCGTTCTACACCGTGGGGGGTGTGCTGAAGGACGGCGTGCCGCGGCTGCAGGCCAAGCACATCGGCTCCTGAACCGCTGCCCCAGCCCAACCAGCCGCTTTACCCATGGCCTTTTTCAAGTTCCGCAAAGGTGGTGACGGTCAGGCCGCAGCGGCGGCCCCTGCAGAAACGGTCGAGGTCCTGCGCCGGCGCGCGCGCAACCGGCTGGTCGGGGCTCTGGTGCTGGTGGTGCTGGGTGTGGTGGGCTTTCCCCTGCTGTTTGACACCCAGCCGCGCCCGATCCCGGTCGACATTCCGATCCAGATTCCCGACAAGACCAGGGTCAAGCCCCTGGACATTCCGGTGGCCGGCGCCAGCAAGGCCGAGGCGGTGTCGGCAAGGTCCAGCCTGGATGCCCGCGAGCAGCTCGTGAGTGCCGACGACAGGCCGGCCAAGCCCGACAGCCGGGCCGAGCCCAAGCCGCAGCCCAAATCCGACAAGGCGGCTCCCCCGGCGCCCAAGGCCAGCCCGGCCTCGGACCACAAGGCCGAGCCCAAAACCGAGCACAAGGTCACCGAGGCCAGGCCGAAACCCGAGACCAAGCCGGAGCGCACCGACAAACCCAAGGCGTCTGAGAAAGCGGCTGACAAGGCCTCTGAGAAGAGCCCTGCCCAGGACAAGGTGGCCGACGGCCCTGGCACGCGTGAGGCGGCCAAGGCCCAGGCCCTGCTGGACGGCAAGGAGCCCGAGCCCACGGCCCCGGGCGCGCCGCGCTACATCGTGCAGGTGGGCGCGTTTGCCGACGCCACCAAGGCACGCGAGACGCGCCTGAAAGTCGAGCGCGCCGGCCTGACCACCTACACCCATGTGGCTGAGACCAAGGACGGCAAGCGCATCCGCGTGCGGGTGGGGCCGTTTGCCCACAAGGCCGAGGCCGAGAAAGCGGCCAGCAAGATCAAGGGCCTGGACCTGCCGGCCGCCATCCTCACGCTTTGACAGCGCAGGCAGCGCATGGCAGGCTTGGACTGGATCGTAGTCGTGGTGGTGCTGGGCTCGATGCTGCTGGGTGCCTGGCGCGGCCTGGTGTTCGAGGTGATGTCGGTAGCGGGCTGGGTGGCGGCGTTTGTGCTGGCCCAGCTCTGGGCGCTGGAGGCGGCGCGGCGTTTGCCGATCATGGGCAGTGCGGCGGAGCCGATCCGCTACGCCGCGGGTTTTGTGGTGGTGTTCGTGGCTGTGGTGTTTGCTGGCGGGCTGGTGGCCTGGCTGGTGAAGAAGCTGGTCGAGGCGCTGGGCCTGCGGCCAGCCGACCGCACGCTGGGGGCGGCTTTTGGCCTGGTGCGCGGTGCGGTGCTGCTGCTGGCCGCCACCGTGGTGGTGTCGATGACACCATTGAAGGACAGCGTCTACTGGCGTGAGTCGGTCAGCGCGGGCTGGCTCACGGCCGCGCTCAAGGGTTTGAAGCCGGCATTGCCGGCGTCGTTTGGAAGGTACTTACCGTAATGTGTGGAATCGTTGGGGTGGTGGGCCAGTCCCCGGTCAATCAGCTGATCTATGACGCCTTGCTGCTGCTGCAGCACCGGGGCCAGGACGCTGCGGGCATCGTGACCCAGCTGGAGCGCAAGTTCTTCATGCACAAGGCCAAGGGCATGGTGCGCGACGTG
>CAZKDU010000301.1:0-2684 GCA_964551485.1 uncultured Burkholderiaceae bacterium | reverse complement strand
CGTGTCGCTGCGCACCGGGCTGTACCTGGCGCAGGCCGGCGAGTTCGGCTTCGTGCTGCTGACGCTGGCGCAGGAGAACCGGCTGGTGCCGCCGAGCCTGCTCAACCCGATCCTGGCGAGCATGGTGCTGTCCATGCTGGCCACGCCCTTCATCGTGATGTACAGCAACGCCCTGGTCATGAAGCTGGTGGCCAGCGAGTGGTTGCAGCAGTCGCTGCAGATGACCACCATCGCGCGCAAGTCGATCAACACCAGCCGCCACGTGATCATCTGCGGCTACGGCCGCTGCGGCCAGAACCTGGCACGCCTGCTGGAGGGCGAGGGCATTCCCTACATGGCGCTGGACCTGGACCCGGACCGCGTGCGCCAGGCCGCGGCCGCCGGCGACTCGGTGGTGTTCGGCGACGCAGTGCGGCCGCAGTCGCTGGTGGCCGCCGGCCTGGCCCGCGCCAGCGCCGTGGTGGTGACCTACACCGACTCGGCCAGCGCCCTCAAGGTGCTGGCCAACATCCGCAGCCACGCCCCCACGGTGCCGGTGATCGTGCGCACCCAGGACGACCACGACCTGGAAAAGCTGCAGCAGGCCGGCGCCACCGAAGTCGTGCCCGAGGCCATCGAGGGCTCGCTGATGCTGGCCAGCCACGCCCTGGCCCTGGTCGGTGTGCCCATGCGCCGCGTGATCCGCCTGGTGCAGGACCAGCGCGACGCACGCTACAACCTGCTGCGTGGCTACTTCCGCGGCGCCGACGACGACGCCCAGCAGGAGCGCGAGCAGGAGCGCCTGGCCACGGTCAGCCTGCCACTGGGCGCGCGCTCCATCGGCCAGCCCCTGAGCCACCTGGCCTTGCACGCCATGGGGGCACATGTGGTCAGCCTGCGCCGCAACCAGGGCCAGGCCGTGGCACTGGACAGCGACCCGGTGCTGCAGGATGGCGACACCCTGGTGCTTTCGGGCCGGCCTGAGGTGCTGGCCGTGGCCGAGGAGAAGCTGTTGCGCGGCTGAGGTCTGGACGGCGGACAATCGAGGCCCCAGTCCGGGCGTGCGAGAATCGCGCCCCCGTTTTCCCCAGTTTTGTTTTTCCAGGTCCGCGCGTGAAACAGCAAGTCCCCATCCAGATCACCCATGAACTGACCGATGAAGTGATCGAGTCCACCGGCCTGCTGGAACTGGCCAGCGGCCGCATCCAGCGGATCGAGTACCGCGACCATGACCCCGGCCTGCAGGGCGCCCCCTGGGAGCACGAGGACTACGAGTTCACCAGCGGCACACTGTCGAGCAATGGCAAGGACGTGGAGTTCGGCATCCAGGTGAACCGGCAGACCGGTGAACTCCTGGTGAGCGCCAGCGAGCTGCGCGAGATCAAGGCGCGCGCCGCCGCGCTGTTCGCCGACGTGGCCGGCCCCGAACCCACTCCGGGCGCCACTGCGGCACGGCGTGGCCGCCCGCGCAAGGCCGGCTCGGCAGACTGAGCCCACCCGCACTGGCAGGCCTGTGGGCCTGTCGACCGGGCTCGTTCAGCCCGGTGCATGAATCCAGCCACGCCTGCGGCCCGTACCTGCTCTGTTGTCCACCACTGCAGGAGCTCCGATGAAACCGCTGATGCTTGCCGCCACCTCTGCGGCCCTGTCCGTTGCCGCACTGAACGCCGGCGCTCAATCCACCGCCCCGGCCGACCCGGTGGCCCTGATTGACCAGTTCGAGGCCACGTTCGGCAAGTTCGAGGGCTACCGCCGCTCCGGTGCCAAGGGCATCTGCGCCGCCGGTGAGTTCGTCGGCAGCGCCGAGGGCCGCGCCCTGTCCACCGCCTCGGCCTTCAGCGGCCAACCGGTGCCGGTGGTGGTGCGCTTCTCGGTCGGTGGCGCCAACCCCAAGGCCGCGGACAACACCAAGACGCAGCGCAACATGGCGCTGCAGTTCAACCTGCCCGGCGGCGAGCAGTGGCTGATGGGCAACATCTCGGCCCCGGTGTTTGGCGCGGCCACGCCCCAGCAGTTCCTGGGCCGTCTGGCCTCGCTGCAGCCCGACCCCGCCACCAAGGCTGCCGACCCAGCCAAGGTCAAGGCCTTTGCCGACGCCAACCCCGAGGTGCTGCTGCAGGGCAAGCACTTCGCCTCGCAACCGGTGCCGGCCAGCTTTGCCGGCGTCAACTACTGGGGCGTGCACGCCTTCGGTTTTGTCAACGCCCGGGGCGAGAAGCAGTTCGGCAAATGGGTGTTCGAGCCGGTCGGCGGCGTGCAGGGCCTGAGCGACGACGAAGCCAAGGCCAAGGGCCCGAGCTTCCTGTTCGACGACTTGCGCCAGCGTGCCAAGGAGGGCAAGGTGGCCTTCCAGTTCAACCTGGAACTGGCCGAGCCCGGCGACAAGCTCGACAACGCCACGGTGCCGCTGCCCGCGGGCCGCAAGAAGCTGACGTTGGGCACCCTCAAGGTCACCTCGGTGTCGGACGACGCCGCCGGTCCCTGCTTGGCCACCAACTTCAACCCGATGGTGCTGCCCAAGGGAGTGGAGCCTTCGGCCGACCCGATGCTGGCCGCCCGTGCCGCACCCTACGCGGTGTCGCAGGGCCGCCGGCTGACCGAAGGCGCCAAGCAGCAGTGAACCAGGCCGCTGCGGCAGCACCCGGGCTTGACTGGCCCGGGCTCACTTGCCGATGCAGAAGTTGGAAAAGATCACGCCCAGCAGG
>CAZKDU010000300.1:0-2698 GCA_964551485.1 uncultured Burkholderiaceae bacterium | reverse complement strand
ATCAGCACGTTGGTGTCGAGCACGAACAGCTTGCTCGGGCCGCGGGCCGGCTGGCGCCGTGGGCGCGGCGTGGCCACCGGGGTGGGGCTGGTGATGGGCGCTGCCTGGGTGGGCGACACTGGGCGTTTGGCCGCACGCGGTTTGCGCGCCGAGGGGGCGGGCATGCTCACAGGTGCAGCGGGGGATGTGGTGTCCAGCGCCTCGGCCACACCACGCTCGACAAAAGCGCTGAGCTCGGACTGCACGCTGGGTGCGGGCAACAGGGCCGCCAGATCCGGGGTTCGCGATTTGGAGGCTGTGCGCGACGGGCTGCGGGCCGGGGCGTCGTAGGCGTCAGGAGAGAGCAGGGCGGCGCGCTTGGTGGGGGCGGGGGGCAGGGGCATGGGACTTCGCGAAGAGGGGATCCAAGGGATTCAGACAACAAAAAAGCCGCCTGGAGGCCAAGGCGGCTTTGTCGGGGAGCGCGGCTGAAACTGTCAACTGCATGAACCCATTATGCATGAGCCATGAGAGGGTGGCGGCCGCCGTGAAAAAAATGATCAGGCGGCCTTTTTCAGGGCTTTCACGGCCTTCAGCACCTCGTCCACGTGGCCCGGCACCTTGAGGCCGCGCCACTCCTGCTTGAGCAGGCCATCGGCCCCGATCAGGAAGGTACTGCGCTCGATGCCCTTGACCTTCTTGCCGTACATGATCTTGTTCTTGACCACGCCGAACATGTGACACATCTTCTCTTCGGTGTCGGCGATCAGCTCGAACGGCAGTTCGAGCTTGGTCTTGAAGTCGTCGTGTGACTTCATGTTGTCGCGCGACACGCCAAACACGGTGGCACCGGCCTTCACGAAGTCCTTGTACTTGTCACGGAACTGCATGGCTTCCGTGGTGCAACCCGGGGTGTTGTCCTTCGGGTAGAAGTACAGGATCAGGGTCTGGCCGGTGTGGGAGCTGTTGGTGACCTTGATGCCGCCGGTGGCGTTGGCTTCGAACTCGGGGATGGGCTTGTTGACAACGATGGCCATGGAATTGAAGTCTCGTGTGACAGTCTCTCGTGAAAGATCGGCCCGATGCCATCGGACCGATCTTTCCGCAATCTGACATTTTACCCTGAAAGGGGGTCAGGGCATGGGGTCGGCCGGCTCCAGCAGCAGGGCGGCGACCACGCTGCGGCCTTCGCCGGCCAGGATGTTGTAGGTGCGGCAGGCGGCCTGGGTGTCCATGGTTTCCAGGCCGATGCGGCGCGCCATCAGCGGGCGCAGCCAGGCCGGCGGCGGGAAACGCAGGCGCTGGCCGCTGCCAAAGATCACCAGCTCGGTGTCCAGACTGGCCAGGCGCTCGAAGTGCGCGGGCGTCAGGTCGGCAAAACGTTCGCAGACCCAGGCCTCGCGCTGGCCGCGCGAGCCCAGCACCACGCTGTGGTCCACGCGTTCGGTGTTGATGCCAACCCAGCCCGGGCCATAGCCGGTGATGGATTGGACGTCGGTCTTGTCGGGTTGTAACTTCATCGGGCGCGCGGAACTGTGGTCAAATTATAGGTTTTTCACCCTGAGCCTTGCTCCCGGAGGGACTTTGAAAACCATCCTCAAATCTGCCAAGCTGTCCAACGTCTGCTACGACATCCGTGGCCCGATCATGGACCGAGCGCGCCAGATGGAGGACGAAGGCCAGAAGATCATCAAGCTCAACATCGGCAACCTGGCCGTGTTCGGCTTCGATGCACCCGAAGAGATCCAGCAGGACATGATCCGCAACCTGCCGAATTCGGCCGGCTATTCGGACAGCAAGGGCATTTTCGCGGCGCGCAAGGCGGTCATGCACTACACCCAGCAGCAGGGCATCAAAGGGGTGACGCTGGACGACATCTACCTGGGCAACGGCGCCAGCGAGTTGATCGTCATGGCCACCAATGCCCTGCTCGACCAGGGTGACGAGCTGCTGCTGCCCTCGCCCGACTACCCGCTGTGGACGGCCGCGGCCAGCCTGTCCGGCGGCACGCCGGTGCACTACATGTGCGACGAGGCCAACGGCTGGATGCCCGACCTGGCCGACATGCGGGCCAAGATCACGCCGCGCACCAAGGGCATCGTGGTCATCAACCCGAACAACCCGACCGGCGCGCTGTACTCGGACGCGCTGCTCAAGGCCATCGTGCAGATCGCGCGCGAGCACGGCCTGGTGATCCTGGCCGACGAGGTCTACGACAAGGTGCTGTACGACGGCGCCCAGCACACCGCGATCGGCTCGCTCAGCGAGGACGTGCTGACGCTGACCTTCCACTCGCTGTCCAAGAGCGACCGCTCGTGCTGCTACCGGGCCGGCTGGCTGGTGGTATCAGGCGACAAGAAACCGGCCAAGGATTACATCGAGGGCCTGAACATGCTCTCGAACATGCGGCTGTGCGCCAACGTGCCAGGGCAGTGGGCGGTGCAGACCGCGCTGGGCGGCTACCAGAGCATCAACGACCTGGTGGGCGAGGGCGGCCGCCTGCGCCGCCAGCGCGACCTGGCTTACGAGCTGATCACCGCCATTCCCGGCGTGAGCTGCGTCAAGCCAAGCGCCGCCCTCTACATGTTCCCGCGGCTCGACCCGGCCCTGTACCCGATCGAGAACGACGCCCAGTTCTTCCTGGAACTGCTGCAGGAAACCCGCGTGATGCTGGTGCAGGGCTCGGGCTTCAACTACCCGGACAACCAGCACTTCCGCA
>CAZKDU010000299.1:0-2717 GCA_964551485.1 uncultured Burkholderiaceae bacterium | reverse complement strand
GGCCCACTGGTGCGCGAACCACTTGCCGGTGCGGCCCATGCCGCACTGCACCTCGTCGATCATCATCAGCCAGTCGCGCTGGTCACACAGGGCGCGCACCTCGCGCAGGTAGTCCAGGTGCATGGGGTTGATGCCGCCCTCGCCCTGGATCGCCTCGAAGAACACCGCCACCACGTTGGGGTTGCCCTCGGTGGCCTGCTTCAGCGCGGCGATGTCGTTGAGCGGCACGCGGATGAAGCCCTCGACCAGCGGGCCGAAGCCGGCCTGCACCTTGGGGTTGCCGGTGGCGCTGAGGGTGGCGATGCTGCGGCCGTGAAAGGCCTTCTCGTAGACCACCACCACGGGACGGTCGATGCCCTTGTCGTGGCCGAACTTGCGCGCCATCTTCAGCGCCGCCTCGTTGGCCTCCAGGCCGGTGGAGCAGAAGAACACGTTGCTCATGCCCGACAGCGCCACCAGTTTGGCCGCCAGTACTTCCTGGCCGGGCACGTGGTAGTAGTTGGAGGTGTGGATCAGGCGGCCGATCTGCTCCTGCAGCGCCGGCACCAGTTTGGGGTGGGCGTGGCCCAGAGTGTTGACCGCGATGCCGGCCAGCGCGTCCAGGTATTCCTTGCCGTTCACGTCCCACACGCGGCAGCCGCGCCCGTGCGACATGGCGATGGGCAGGCGGCCATAGGTGTTCATGGTGTGAGGCGACGCGGCCTCGACGAAAGCGGTCATGCGGGTCTCCGGGGAACGGGGTGGGTCACAGGTTCAGCGAAGCGCAAGCCGCTGAAACACGATTTTAGGCGCAGAGTTTGCTAGGTTTTCTTGACAGTTCCGCATCGCTCTGATGCGTGGCTCGGGGGTATCCCCAGTCTTGGCCAACTCTTATATAAGATAGAATACTTGTGCGGTGCAGCAGGGAGCGATCCTCCCGGCCGGAGCCGTCCCTCAACAGCCACTATCCGATGGTTTCCAACACCGCCAAAGAAGTCTTCATCCAGGGCATCACCCAGGACGGGAAAACCTTCCGCCCCAGCGACTGGGCCGAGCGCCTGGCCGGCGTCATGAGTTCGTTCCGCCCCGGTGGCGCCCAGCCCGGCAGCCACCTCAGCTACTCCCCCTGGTGCATCCCGACCACGCTCAACGGCGTGAAGTGCGTGGTGGTGCACCGTGACCTGCGCGAGGCCGAGCCCATGGCCTGGGACTTCTGCCTGAACTTCGCGCGCGACAACAACCTGCAGGTGGCCGAGGCCTGCTTGTTGCCCGACCCTCCGCCCCGTTGATGCCACCTTCGTTGCTCTGGTTTTGTTGAGTGACACGCTGGGTTGGCGTGCCTGAAAGGCAACAAAAAACCGCCCGAAGGCGGTTTTTGCTTTTTTGCTGGCAGCGCACCCGTCACAAACGGCGCAGCGGCAGGGCCGCTGCGGGCGGTTGCCTGAAGGTCAGGCGGCGGCTGCGGCCAAGGCCTTGACCTTGGCGGACAGGCGGCTCTTGTCACGAGCGGCCTTGTTCTTGTGGAAGATGCCCTTGTCGGCCACGGTGTCCACCACGGCCTGCATCTTGGCAAACAGTTCGGTGGCCTTGGCCTTGTCACCGGTCAGAACAGCCTTTTCGACGTTCTTGACGGCAGTGCGGTATTTGGAGCGCAGGGACGAATTGGCAGCGTTGAGCTTGACGTCCTGGCGGGCGCGTTTACGGCCCGACGCGAGGCGGGGGTTCTTCTTTTTGGGCTTGGATGCCATGGTATGTTCCTTGAGTGTCTGTGGATGTTGCCAGCAAAACCCACGATTGTAGCAGCGGCCGACCCGTCGCGCCAGCCAGCGGCCGCCAGGCCTGCCGCCGGGGCCGGGTCGCGGGCTACACTCGCGCCGTGAGTCTGTTCAAAGCCGCATCCACCGTTTCCCTGCTGACCCTGGCCTCGCGCATCACCGGCCTGGTGCGTGAACTGCTCATGGCGTCGATGTTCGGCGCCAGCGCCCTGACCGACGCCTTCAACGTGGCCTGGCGCATTCCCAACCTGTTCCGCCGCCTGTTCGCCGAGGGCGCCTTCAGCCAGGCCTTCGTGCCGGTGCTGGCGGCCAGCAAGGCACAGCACGGCGCCGAGGCCACGGCCACGCTGGTGTCGCACGTGGCCACGGTGCTGTTCTGGGCGCTGCTGGCCACCTGCGTGCTGGGTGTGTTGGCCGCACCCTGGCTGGTCTGGGCCATGGCCAGCGGGCTGCAGCAGTCGCCCCAGGGCTTCGCGGCCGCGGTGCAGATGACGCGCTGGATGTTCCCTTACATCGCCTTCATGTCCCTGGTGGCGCTGGCCGCGGGTGTGCTCAACACCTGGAAGCGCTTCGCCGTGCCCGCGGCCACGCCGGTGCTGCTCAACATGGCCTGGATCGTCGCCGTGCTGTGGGGCGCGCCCTGGCTCGGTGGCCTGGGCGTGGAACCCATCTACGCGGTCTGTGCCGGCGTGATGCTGGGCGGCGTGCTGCAGCTCGCGGTGCAGGGCTGGGCGCTGCGCCGCCTGGGCCTGCTGCCGCGCATCGGCGCGAGCTTGGGCGCGCTGCGCCGGGCCTGGGCCGACGCTGGCACGCGGCGCATCGCCGCGCTGATGCTGCCGGCCCTGCTGGGCGTGGGGGTGGCTCAGATCTCGCTGCTGATCAACACCCAGATCGCCTCGCACCTGGCACCGGGCAGCGTGAGCTGGCTCAGCTACGCCGACCGCCTGATGGAGTTCCCCACTG
>CAZKDU010000298.1:0-2720 GCA_964551485.1 uncultured Burkholderiaceae bacterium | reverse complement strand
CGACATCCGCAAGCAGCTGCTCGAGTACGACGACGTCGCCAACGACCAGCGCAAGGTCATCTACCAGCAGCGCAACGACATCCTCGACGCCGGTGACCTGCAGGCCCAGATCGCCTCGCTGCGCGAAGGCTGCATGAGCGACCTGGTGCGCCAGTACGTGCCGGTCGAATCGGTGGAAGAACAATGGGACGTGGCCGGCCTGGAAAAGGCGCTGGCCGAGGAGTGGCAGATCGAGCTGCCGCTGCAGCAGACCGTGCAGGCCGCCAGCGCCATCACCGACGAGGACCTGGTCGAGCAGGTGACCGGGGCCGCGCACCAGGCGTTTGCCACCAAGGAAGCCCTGGTCGGCGGCGAGAACTTCACGCAGTTCCAGCGCATCGTGCTGCTGCAGAGCATCGACACCCACTGGCGCGAGCACCTGAGCGCGCTCGACTACTTGCGCCAGGGCATCCACCTGCGCGGCTACGCCCAGAAGCAGCCCAAGCAGGAATACAAGCGCGAGGCCTTCGAGCTGTTCGGCCAGCTGCTGGACTCGGTCAAGAACGAGGTCACCAAGGTCCTGATGACGGTCAAGGTGCAGTCGGGCGACCAGCTTGAGCAGGCTGCCGAGGACATGGAGCAGCGCGCCGAGAACATTGCCAACATCACCTACAGCGCCCCCACCGAAACTGGCGAGGTCGAGACCACGCTGGACCAGACCTCGGCGCGCGCGCCCCAGGCCCTGGGCGGGGCCGCCGCGGCCGCCCTGGCCCGGGTTGGCCGCAATGACCCCTGCCCCTGCGGCAGCGGCAAGAAGTACAAGCACTGCCACGGCCAGCTCAGCTGAGGCGTGGGCCACACCACAGAACGGGCTGCGGCCCGTTTTGTTTTTGTGTCGCCGCTTTTTCCGATAATCCCTGCGCGACCCCTTCCTTCCTTCTTTTCACCCGACGAAAGCCCGCCATGCCCGTGAACCTCGTTGCCACCCCTGCCGACCAACTCCACCCTGTGCCCGGTGTGCGCATCGGTGTGGCCGAGGCGGGCATCCGCAAGGTTGGGCGCAAGGACCTGACGGTGGTGCTGCTCGACGAGGGCGCCTCGGTGGCTGGCGTGTTCACGCAGAACCGTTTCTGCGCGGCCCCGGTGCAGGTTTGCCGCGAGCACCTGGCCCAGGGCCATGGCATCCGCGCCATGGTCATCAACACCGGCAACGCCAACGCCGGCACCGGCGAGGACGGGCTGGTGCGCGCGCGCGCCACCTGCATCGCGCTGGCGCGCCTGCTCGACCTGTCGCCCGAGCAGGTGCTGCCGTTCTCCACCGGAGTGATCATGGAGCCGCTGCCGCACGACCGCATCGTGGCCGGTCTGCCCGCTGCCCTGGCTGACGCGCGCACCGACCACTGGGCCCGCGCCGCCGAGGGCATCATGACCACCGACACCGTGCCCAAAGCATTCAGCGCACGGGCCCAGGTGGCCGGTGCGCAGATCACCGTGTCCGGGGTCAGCAAGGGCGCCGGCATGATCCGCCCCAACATGGCCACCATGCTGGGCTTCCTGGCCACCGATGCCTGCGTGGACCCGGCGCTCATGCCGCAGCTCGCGCGCGAGCTGGCCGACGGCTCCTTCAACCGCGTCACGGTGGACGGTGACACCTCGACCAACGATTCTTTTGTGGTCATCGCCACGCACCGGGCCGGCCACGCGCCCATCACCTCGTTGGCCAGCCCCGAGGGCCAGGCGCTCAAGGCCGCGCTGCTGGGCGTGGCGCGCCAACTGGCCCAGGCCATCGTGCGCGACGGCGAGGGCGCGACCAAGTTCATCACGGTGCGGGTCGAGGGCGGCCGCAGCGGCGAGGAGTGCCGCCAGGTGGCCTATGCCATCGCCCATTCGCCACTGGTCAAGACCGCCTTCTTTGCCAGCGACCCCAACCTGGGCCGCATCCTCGCGGCCGTGGGCTATGCCGGCATCGCCGACCTTGATCAGACCCGCATCGACCTGTTCCTTGACGACGTGCACGTGGCCGTGAACGGTGGCCGCCACCCCGCCTACCGCGAGGAGGACGGTCAGCGCGTCATGAAGCAAAGCGAGATCACGGTGCGGGTGGGCCTGGGGCGCGGCGACGCCAGCGACACAGTCTGGACCTGCGACTTCAGCCACGAGTACGTGTCCATCAACGCCGATTACCGCTCCTGAGCGCACCCTGCCCATGAACGAGACCTTTGAACGCCTGCTGGAGCGTGCCGAGCAGCTCATGTGCCGCATCGAGGCGGTGCTGCCCCAGCCCCTGGCCGCACCCGACTGGGGCGCCTCCGTGGCCTTCCGCTACCGCCGCCGCGGTTCCGGCCACGGTGTGCTGGAGCCGGTGCGCCATGTCGGCAACATCACGCTGGACGACCTGCAGGAGATCGACGACCAGAAGGCCAAGATCCGCCGCAACACCGAGCAGTTCGTGGCCGGCCGGCCGGCCAACAACGTGTTGTTGACCGGTGCACGCGGCACCGGCAAGTCTTCGCTGATCAAGGCCTGCCTGAACGCCTACGCGGCCCAGGGCTTGCGCCTCATCGAGGTCGACAAGACCGATCTGGTGGACCTGCCCGACATTGTCGACCTGGTGGCCGAGCGGCCGGAGAAGTTCATCGTGTTCTGCGACGACCTGAGCTTCGAGGAGGGCGAGTCCGGCTACAAGGCGCTCAAGTCCATCCTCGACGGCTCGGTGGCTGCGGCCTCGCCCAATGTGCTGA
>CAZKDU010000297.1:0-2722 GCA_964551485.1 uncultured Burkholderiaceae bacterium | reverse complement strand
CACCTTCACCACCTTCACCACCTTCACCACCTTCACCACCTTCACCACCTTCACCGCGCCCCACCCCCACCCCCACCCCCACCCTAAGCCGCGCCTGCGCCTGCCAAGCCCCACTCGCGCCCTGCCCTGCCCTGCCCTGCCCTGCCCTGCCCTGCCCCGGCTAGGCAGGGTGAAGCACCACCGGCCCCGGGGGCCCTGCGAGGCGTGCTTGCAGGCATACTCGGCCCCCATGCCACCGCGCCCCGCATCCGCCGAGCAAGCCGTCCAGGCCCGGATCGACCGCTTTGGCGAAGAGTCGCGGGCCAACGCCAGCGCGCTCATCGTCTCGGTGTTCGGCGACGCGGTGCTGCCGCGCGGCAGCCGCATCTGGCTGGGCGCGCTGATCCAGCTGCTGGAGCCGCTCGGGCTCAACGAGCGCCTGGTGCGCACCACGGTGTTCCGCCTGGTCAAGGACGAGTGGCTGCAGACCCAGGCGCACGGGCGGCGCACCGACTACATGCTGACCGAGGCCGGGCGCCGCCGCTTCGAGGACGCGTCGCGCCACATCTACGCCGCCGACGCCCCGCCCTGGGACCGGCGCTGGCGCATGATCGTCGTGGCCAGCGAGCTCGACACACCGCAGCGCGAGCGCCTGCGGCGTGCCCTCTACTGGCAGGGCTTCGGTGAGCTGCGCGCCGGCTGCTTCGTGCACCCGAGCGCCGACCTGCCCGCCGTGTTTGACGCGCTCGGCGCCGATGGCCTGGGGCCGCTGCTGCCGCAGCTCATGCCCCTGCTGGCAGTCAACCTGCCGGTCGACCCGTCGGCCGACGCCCAGGCGATGGTGCGCGCCGCCTGGGACCTGGCCGGCCTGGCCGAGGGCTACCAGCAGTTCGTCGCGACCTACACCCCCATCCTCGATGCGCTCCAGGCCAAGGGCGCGCAGCCCTTGAGCGAGCAGGCCGCCTTCCTGGTGCGCACCCTGCTGATCCACGACTACCGCCGCCTGCTGCTGCGCGACCCCGAGCTGCCCGAGGTCCTGCTGCACAGCGAGTGGGCGGGCACGCGGGCGCGCGTCGTCTGCCGCGAGGTCTACCGACGCGTGCTGGCGGCCTCGGAGCGGCACCTGGACCAGCAGCTGACCCTGGCCAGCGGTGACAGCCCGCGGGCCTCGGCCCTGGTGACGCGGCGCTTCCAGGCCACCGACCTGCTCGACCCGCCCCTCTGACCCGCCCCACGGGCCCGGGCCGCTGCCGATCACACGGCGTGGCCCGGCTCGGCCCCGGACGAAGGGTACGTCTCTTGGCCATGTTGGCGATACAAGATCCATTGGAATTCAATTCGCTTTGAACCTTTTCAAACCAGAAACCACCCAACCATCAGGCCCCACAAGCTGCGCTTGAAAATGCAATTTAAATTCCATATTTCCTAAGGAAAACCCTCAATCACCCCCAAAGACCCCACATATAAAGATACAAAATATTTTCAAATCAGTTATTTTTTGTATCATTTAATGGTTCGCAGCGGAAACCTCGCAAAAATCCAGAAGGCGCGCGCGGACCCGACCCCGGTTCACCCCCTTGCCTCAGTCCCGGATGGAGTCCACCCATGAGCCCCGACACCCTGCCCCCGACCGATCCCCAGGCCCTGGCCGAGGCCACGGCGCAGGCCATGTGGTCGCGTGACCATGCTGCGCAGGCACTGGGCATGGCCATCACCGACGTCGGCCCGGGCCGCGCGACCCTGCAGATGCGGGTGCGCCCGGACATGGTCAACGGCCACCACATCTGCCACGGCGGCCTGATCTTCACGCTCGCCGACACCGCCTTTGCCTACGCCTGCAACAGCGGCAACCAGAACACCGTGGCCTCGGCCTGCCACATCGACTTCATCGCCCCGGGGCGCGAGGGCGACGTGCTGCAGGCCAGCGCGGTGGTGCGCTCGGCCAGCGGCCGCACCGGCGTGTACGACGTGACCATCACCCGCGCGGGCGGCGAGACCCTGGCCCTGTTCCGCGGCAAGAGCCACCGCATCCAGGGCGAGGTCATCGCCGGGCTGGCCCAGGCCGCGTGACCCACCCCGACCCGAGGAGACCACGATGAACACCCCCAAGCCCGCCCCGCGCGCCGGCCTCGACCCGATCGAGACCGCCAGCCGAGACGAGATCTCGGCGCTGCAGCTGCAGCGCCTGCGGTGGTCGCTGCGCCACACCCACGACCACGTGGCCCCGTTCCGTGCCAAATGCCAGGCCCAGGGGGTGCACCCGGACGACCTGCGCCAGCTCAGCGACCTCGCGCGCTTCCCGTTCATGACCAAGGAAGACCTGCGCGACCACTACCCGTTCGGCCTGTTCGCCGTGCCGCGCGAGCAGGTGCTGCGCCTGCACGCTTCCAGCGGCACCACCGGCAAATCCATCGTGGTGGGCTACACCCGGCAGGACCTGGACCACTGGGCCGACCTGATCGCCCGCAGCCTGCGCGCCGCCGGCGTGCGCCCGGGCCAGATGGTGCACAACGCCTATGGCTACGGCATGTTCACCGGCGGCCTGGGTGCCCACGCCGGCATCGAGCGGCTGGGCTGCACTGTGGTGCCCATGTCCGGCGGGCAGACCGAGAAGCAGGTCCAGCAGATCCTGGACTTCCGCCCCGACGCCATCATGGTCACGCCCTCGTACGCGCTGGTGATCGCCGAGGAGTTCGAGCGCCAGGGCGTGGCGCCACAGGACATCTCGCTCAAGGTCGGCATC
>CAZKDU010000296.1:0-2736 GCA_964551485.1 uncultured Burkholderiaceae bacterium | reverse complement strand
TCACCCTGCCCAGCTACACCACGGTGGGCGGCGCCACGCTCAAACAGGTGAAGGTGGGCTACGAGACCTACGGCCAGCTCAACGCGGCCGGCGACAACGCCATCTTTGTGGCCCATTTCTTTAGCGGCACCTCGCACGCCGCTGGGCGCTACGCGGCCAGCGACGCCGCACCCGGCTACTGGGACAGCCTGATCGGCCCGGGCAAACCGATCGACACCACCAAGTACTTCGTGGTCAGCGCCGACACCCTGTCCAACCTCAACACCAAGGACCCCAAGGTCACCACCACCGGGCCGTCCAGCCTCAACCCCGACACCGGCAAGCCCTATGGCCTGGCCTTTCCCGTGATCACCATGCGCGACTCGGTGCGGGTGCACCGCGCGCTGCTCGATTCGCTGGGTGTGAAGAAGCTGCAGGCCGCGGCCGGCGCCTCGGGCGGTTCCATCCAGGCCATGGAATGGGCAGCGCTCTACCCCGGCTACGTGGAGCGCGTGGTGCACGTGATCGGCCCCGGCTTTGCCATGGGCGCCTGGACCCTGGGCCTGCTGGAGGCCTGGGCCGCGCCCATCCGCCAGGACCCGAAGTGGAACGGCGGCGACTACTACGGCCGCGAGGAGCCGCGCGAGGGCGTGGCCCAGGCGCTCAAGCTGGTGACGCTGACCGCGCGCCACTGGGGCTGGGCCGACAAGGCCTTCGGCGCCAAACCTGCCGACCCCGCCAAGCCACCGGCCGCCGCGCTGGACCACCGCTTTGCCATCGAGGACGGGCTGACCAAGGCCGGCATCGCGCGCGCCGCCAGCACCGACGCCAACCACTTTCTCTACATGGCCAAGGCCAACCAGCTCTACAGCGTGGAGGCCGAGCTGCCCGCCATGCGGGCGCGCATCCTGTTCGTGCCGGCGCAAAGCGACCTGGTGTTCCCGCCCGAGTTCAGCCGCCAGGCGGCGGCGCGCTACCGCGCCCTGGGCCAGAGCGCCGAGGTGGTCGAGATCGAGGGCGACGGCGGCCACCTGGACGGTGTGCTGGCGATCGCCCGCGCCGGCGAAGCCATCCGCGCCTTCCTGGCCCGCTGACACCGCCCCACCCCACACCCGCCATGCAACTCACCGTCCACGGCCACCCCACCTACGCCTACACCGGCGGCAAGCCCTTCGATGCGGCCAAGCCCACGGTGGTGTTCATCCACGGCGTGCTCAACGACCACAGCGTCTGGATCCTGCAGAGCCGGCACCTGGCCCACCACGGCTTCAACGTGCTGGCGCTGGACCTGCCCGGCCACTGCCGCAGCGGCGGCGAGGCGCCGGACAGCGTGGAGGCCGCGGCCGACTTCATCGGCGCGCTGCTGGACGCGGCCGGCGTGCAGCGCGCGGCCCTGGTTGGCCACAGCTGGGGCTCGCTGATCGCGGCCGAGGCCGCGGCGCGCCTGCAGGCGCGGGTCAGCCACCTGGTGCTGATCGGCACGGCCCACCCCATGAAGGTGTCGCCCGCCCTGCTCGAGGCCTCGCTGAACCAGCCCGAGCAGGCACTGCGCCTGGTCAACGTGTTCTCGCGCGCCACGCTGGCCGCGCCGCCTTCGGCGCTGGGGCCGGGCACCTGGGTGTTCGGCAGCGGCATGGCCCTGGGCCGTCGCGTGCTGGCCAGCAACCGCTCGGCCAACGTGTTCCACCGCGGCTTCCTGGCCTGCGACCGCTACCGCAATGGCGAGGCGGCGCTGCGCTCGGTGGCCTGCCCGGTGCTGTTCATCCTGGGTGAGCAGGACCAGATGACCCCGCCCAAGGCCGCCCAGGGCCTGGTGGACGCGGCCCGGGCCAGCGGCCAGCCGGTGCAGGTGGTGCGGCTGCCGGTGGGCCACCACCAGATGACCGAGGCCCCGGACGCCACGCTGGCGGCGCTGCACGGCTTCCTGCGCGGCGCGGCCTGAGCCTGGCGGCTGGCTGGCGGCACCTGGCACACGCTGAACCACACCACACGGGCCCACCTCCGCCCTGACCCACGGCCACCATGGCCTGCCATGGCCCCCACCGCCCGGCATTCCACCCCACCACAGGAGACGACCATGCCCGCCCCCTCACCCGCACCAGCCGTACCGGTAGACCCGAAGTCGCTGCAGAGCTTCGCCGAGTTCTACCCGTTCTACCTGAGCGAGCACCGCAACCGCACCTGCCGGCGCATGCACTTCGTGGGCAGCAGCCTGGCCCTGGTGTGCCTGGCCATGCTGCTGCTGACCGGCCGCCCGCAGTACCTGCTGTACGGCCTGCTGTGTGGCTACGGCTTCGCCTGGGTCGGCCACTTCGGGTTCGAGAAGAACCGACCGGCCAGCTTCCAGCGCCCGCTTTACAGCTTCCTGGGCGACTGGGTCATGTACAAGGACCTCTGGACTGGCAAGCTCCCGTTCTGAGCCGGGGCACCGGCCCGCGCGGGGGCCCCAGGCCCGCCCCCCCGGGTTGCTCACTTTTAAGGAGCCGACACGCCCGCCCATGCAAGGGCGGGAGGCCGATTTGACCCATGGCCCGGGCCCAGCCGGGCCGGCCTCGGGGTTCAGTGCACCACCGGGCCGAAGCGGAACTGGCCGGGCGCCTGGATCGGGTCCACGTCCACCGTGATGGTGTGGCCCGGCGGGAAGCGCCCTTCCAGCAGCAGCCGGGACAGCGGGTTCTCCAGGCGCTGCTGGATCGCGCGCTTGAGCGGGCGCGCGCCGAACACCGGGTCGAAGCCCACCTTGGCCAGCTCGGTCAG